>NZ_RZSN01000096.1:0-1805 GCF_003997315.1 Mesorhizobium sp. M1A.F.Ca.IN.020.04.1.1 | reverse complement strand
CGCCGGACGAGGGCGGCAGCATCGAACTGGAGGGCAAGCAGTTGGCGCCGCGGCTTGCCAGCCGCTCGGAGGACCAGGTCAAGGCGGTGCAGATCGTCTTCCAGAATCCGGATTCGGCGCTCAACCGTTCGCATTCGATCCGGCATATCCTCAGCCGCGCTTTGAAGCGGTTGGGCGGGCTCACCGGCAAGTCGCTGGAAGCGCGCCTCGAAGAGCTCGTCCGCTCGGTGCGGCTCACCGACCGGCATCTCGCCGTCAAGCCGCGGCAGCTTTCGGGCGGTCTGAAGCAGCGCGTGGCGATCGCCCGCGCCTTCGCCGGCGATCCGCGCATCGTCGTCTGCGACGAGCCGACCTCGGCGCTCGACGTGTCGGTGCAGGCGGCGATCCTCAACCTCTTGGCCGACCTGCAGTCGAAGCAGGATGTGAGCTACATTTTCATCTCGCACGACCTCGGCGTGGTGCGCTATCTGTCCGACAAGATCGCGGTGCTCTATCTCGGCCGCATCATGGAGTTCGGACCGTCGGAAGCGGTGTTTTCCGGCCCGCATCACCCTTACACGGAAGCTCTGTTGTCGGCCGTTCCGAAACTCGACCGGACGGAAAGCTCGCGCATCCGCCTCGACGGCGAAATCCCGAGCGCGGCCAACCCACCCACGGGTTGCGTTTTCCACACGAGATGCCCGCGCAAGATCGGCGCGATCTGCGAGACGCAGGAGCCGGAACTAAGCGAGGCCGAGCCCGGGCACACAATCCGCTGCCATATTCCTTTCGCGGAGTTGGCAAGGCTGCAGAAGCCGAAGGCCGTGGAGCCGGCATAGTCGCCGCCAGCAAACCACAACGCCTGCTGGATTCGCTGCGCCGATGGCTGGCGCAAGGGCGGCAAGCGCGCTGACACCGGCGCGGCCCTCCGTCAGCGACGTCCACGGCGTCCGCCGGGCGGCAAACCTCGTTTCTCCGCATAGGGGTTCCCTCGCGCCTCGATCCTGCCGGATCTCCCCCCGCCCCGCATCGTCTCGGAGCCTCGTTTTAGCTCATTCCTAAGACGACCGCCGAAATGGCGGTTGAAATATTTTTCAAACGGTCATAGGAATGTTCAAAGAGTGATCGCGGCGCGGGCGGCGCCAAGGACCGGAGGAAGCGAACATGTCCCATCCGCAATTCGCAGCGGAACTCCTGCAGCGCGCTGAGAAACAAGGACCGATCACCATCGGTCTCGCCGGCGCCGGACAGATGGGAACAGATATCGTCGTTCAGGTCGCACTCATGCCGGGCATGCGCATCGGCGCCATTTCGGAGGTCAGGCCGCAGGCGGCGATCGATGCGGCGCTGCTGGCCGGCCATGATCGTTCCGATATTGTGCAGGCGCCCAATGCCCCGGCCATTGATCGCGCCATCGAGGGCGGCAAGATCGCGGTCACCGAGGACCTGCATGCGCTCGCCGCCGCCGGCCGCATCGACGTGATCATCGACGCAACCGGAAATCCCAATATCGGCACGCTGTTTGCGCTCGAGGTGATGAAGAACGGCAAGCATATCGTCATGCTCAATGTCGAGGCCGACATCACGATCGGCCGATTTCTGAAGGAAGAGGCGCGCAAGGCCGGCGTCGTCTACACAGGTGCGGCCGGCGACGAGCCTGCCTGCACGCTCGAGATCATCGGCTTCGCCAAAAGCCTCGGCTTCAATATCGTTGCCGCCGGCAAGGGCAAGAACAATCCGCTGAAGTTCGACGCCGTGCCGGCCGAGTACGAGAAGGAGGCGGCCGAGCGCAACATGAATGCGCGCATGCTGGTCGAGTTTGTTTT
>NZ_RZSN01000095.1:0-20614 GCF_003997315.1 Mesorhizobium sp. M1A.F.Ca.IN.020.04.1.1 | reverse complement strand
TGGCAATCGCCAACGCGACGGGACTGGTGCCCGACGTGCCGGGCATGCACGGCCCTACCGCGACGCTAGAAGAACTAGCTAGCGTGCTCTGCCCGCGCGAGGATGGCGGCGTGCTTCATCGCAAGGGCGTTGTCGACTATTCGATCGGCAAGGGCGTCGCGCCCGGCGTGTTCTGCATCATCGAAACCAAGCATCCGCGCGTGCTGGAGCGCATGATCGACCTCAAGGTCGGCAAGGGCCCCTATTTCACGATCTTCCGCCCTTATCACCTCACCAGCCTGGAAGTGCCGCTGTCGGCGGCGCGCGCCGTGGTCTACAAGCGCGCCGACATGGAACCGCTCGATCATCCGGTGGCCGAGGCGGTGGCGGTGGCCAAGACCAGTCTCGGCACCGGCCAGTCGCTCGGCATGATCGGCGAGAACGACTACCGCGGCTTCGCCATGACTTGGGATGACGCGCGAGCCAAGGGCGCGCTGCCGCTCGGGCTTGCTGAACGTGCCAAGGTGGTGAAGCCGGTCAAGGCCGGCGACTTCCTGACCTATGAAAACTGTGTACCCGACGATTCGATGGTGATAACCCAGATCCGCCGTCGTCTCGACCAGTCGGACGGACGGTTCGTAACCAACGCGGCCTAAAGCGCGTCGCGCGGAATCGGATCTAGGCGACGCGCTTTAGGTCCTTTTTTATGCATGTCGTTTTCGCAAAACCGCTGCACACTTTTGCGCGACATGCTCTAACCTTCCGGATCCCAGCCTGATGGACGATGTGGTAATCGGGATCGACGCCTCGACGACCGCCGTGAAGGCGATTGCTTTCGCGCGCGACGGCTCGGAGCTTTTCCAGGCACGCGAGACCTATCCGCTTTCCAATCCGGCGCCCGGCCATTTCGAGCAGGACGCCGAGCATTGGTGGGCGGCGCTGCTGTCGGCGCTGCAGCAAGTCGCCAAGGCGATCGATGCCTCACGCGTGAAAGCCATCTCAATCGCGCACCAGCGCGAGAGCTTCACGCTGATCGACAACGCCGGCAAGCCGCTCATCCCCGCCATATTGTGGCTCGACGAACGCGCCCGCCGCCAGGTGGCGCGGCTTTCGGAAGAACTGGGCCGCGAGGCGATCCGCGACTGGAGCGGCAAGCCGCCGGACCCGACGCCGGCGCTCTACGCTTTGGCCTGGCTGATGGAGCACCGGCCGCAGGCGCTGGCGGAAGCGGCCGCGCTGGTCGACGTGCACGCGTTCTTGGTCCACCGGCTCACCGGGCGACTCGTCACCAGCACGGCGAGCGCCGATCCGCTCGGCCTGCTGGACATCGCGCATGGCGTCTGGCACCCGAGGCTGGTCGAGGCGGCGGGACTGCGGCCGGAGCAACTGCCGGAGCTCGCAGCCCCTGGCGCGGTCAGCGGCACGTTGTCGGAAAGCATCGCGGCGGCGATCGGCCTGAAGGCCGGCACGCCGGTTATTGCGGGCGCCGGAGACGGCCAGGCGATGGGCCTCGGCATGGGAGTCTACGGGTCCGGCAAAAGCTATCTGTCGTTGGGCTCAGGCGTCGTCAGCGGAAATTATTCCGGCACGGTCACGACGTCGGATGCATTCCGCACGCTGGTTTCGCCGACCGGCTCCGGCTTCATGCTGGAGACGGTGCTGCGTTCCGGCATGCAGTTGGTCGACTGGATCGTGCGCACCACCGGCGCGCCTTCGGCCGCGGTGCTGGAGAAGGCTGCGAAGGATGTCGCGCCAGGCAGCGACGGATTGCTCGTCATGCCCTATTGGGCCGGCGTCATGAGCCCTTACTGGGACGGCTCGGCGCGCGGCGCCATCGTCGGCCTGTCGCTCGCTCACGAGCCAAGGCATCTCTTCCGCGCGGTGCTGGAGGGCGTAGCGCTGGAGCAGGCGATCGCCACCGAGGCGATGGAGGAACAGACCGGCAAGGCCGACGCGATGATCGCGGCCGGCGGCGGCACCAATTGCGCACTGCTGATAGAAATCATGGCGAGCGTGCTCGAGCGCCCGCTCTTCGTCTCGCCGGTCAACGAAGCAGCGGCGCTGGGAGCCGCCATGCTCGCGGCCTCGGCAATCGGCTGGTTCGCGTCACCGGAAGAAGCGGCAAAGGCGATGGCGGCACGGCCGGCACGCCAGGTCGATCCTGTCGAGGCGCTTGTTCCGACCTACCGCGCACGCAAAGAAGTCTATCGTGATCTCTATCACGCGACACGCGATATCCACACGCGGCTCGGCGCGATTACCGGAACTACCGGCTAAGCAGCCCCTTGGCCGCGTCTTCGTCGGTGATCAGCACCGAGACCTTCGTATTCGCAAGTGCGGCGCGCATGACGGCGATCTTCTCCCGCCCGCCCGACACCAGGATGGTGGTCGGAATGTCGGAGAGATCCTGCAGCGGGTAGGCGCAGACGCGGCGGTTGACCTCATGGTCAACGATGCGGCCCTCGGCATCGATGAAGTGGCAGAGGATATCGCCGACCGCGCCCGCCGCCTGCAATTCCTCCAATTCGCTGGGCTTGATGAAACCGTAATTGGCGATCGGGCTGTCGTTGGAAAAGGAGCCGACGCTGAGCACGGCGATGTTGGCGCGCCGCGCCCTAAAGACCACATCCTGGACGCTGCGCTGGCTCATGAAGGCATCGCGCTGCTCCGGCCTGTCGGCATAGACGGGCACGGGCAGCAGATAGCATTCGGCGCCGATCTTCTCAGCGAATTCCCAGGCGCTCTCGGTCGGATTGAGCGGCTGCGCATGGGTGAGGCCGCCAAGCATCGAGACCACCGTGGTCCTGGCGATCGGCCGCCTGGGCAATTCGTTGATGGCGAATTTCAGCGTCCTGCCCCAACCCAGTGCGATAACGTCGCCCGCATTGACGTTGTCGGCGAGATAGGCGGCGGCGGCATGGCCGATCATCAGCGGCGCGTTGCTCCTGTCGGCAGCCGACGGCACGACCACCGCCTGGCTGAGGCCGAAGCGCTGCTTCAGGCGTTCCTCCAGCTGCACGCATTCGACGACGCTGTCGCGAATGCGGAACTGGACGACGCCCTCCTCGCGCGCGGCCGACAGAATCCGGTGCACCTTGATACGGCCGACGCCGAGGATCTCCGAGATCCGCTCCTGCGTCAGCCCTTCGACATAATAGTGCCAGGCGGCTCGGGCCTTGAGCTCGGCATCCGGAAAACGCGAGACCTTGTCGTTCTCGATCACCGCCATGCTTTATGCCTCCGTATGCGCTCGACTTCCCTATGGCAAACTGTCGGTTCACGCAAACTGCCGCCGAATGGCTGCGCGGCACTTGACAATTTTCTGATGAACGTTTTAGCTGAACAAAATTGCAGATCAAAGATAAATTGTTCACAAGGGAGGATGCCTGGTGAACAAGAGCGGAAGGCAAGGCACGCCTAACCGCTGACGGAGGAGACGAAGTGGCCGTGAGCAACGAGACGAGCGAGTTGAAGGCTGGCACCGGCGCCGCGCAGGCCGCTTCCGGTACGAAGCTTTCGGCGCTGTTTGCCGGAACGATGGGACCGCTGATCGGGCTGGTGCTGCTGTGCCTGGCGCTGGCGCTGACCACCGACACCTTCCTGACGGTACGCAATATCCTCAACGTGCTCGACCAGGTGACCGTCCTCGGCATCATGGCGATCGGCATGACGCTGGTCATCCTGATCGGCGGCATCGACCTTTCCGTTGGCTCGGTGCTGGCGCTGGCCTCGATGGTGATGGGCTATGTCGCCTATCCCGACTATCTCAATCTCGGCGTCCCGGCGGGCATCGCCGCGGCGCTCGTCGTCGCCGCCCTCTGCGGCCTGGTGTCGGGCCTGCTGGTGACGGTGACGAAACTGCCGCCCTTCATCGCGACGCTTGCCATGATGTCGGTGGCGCGCGGCCTCGCCAACATGATCACCGACGGCTCGCAGATCGTCGGCTTTCCCGACTGGTTCACCAACCTCTCGATCGTGCGCCACTTCGGCTTCCTGTCGGTCACCGTCGGGCTGATGATCGTGCTGGCGATCGTCTTCGCCATCTTCCTCAATTACCGCGCCACCGGCCGCAGCCTCTACGCGATCGGCGGCAGCGCCGAGGTTGCCCGCCTCTCCGGCATTCCGGTGAAGTCGCTGACCAACTGGGTCTACGCAATCTGCGCACTGCTGGCGGGACTGGCCGGCATCGTGCTCGCGGCCCGGCTCGATTCCGTGCAGCCGAGCTCGGGCGTCGGCTACGAGCTCGACACGATCGCCGCGGTGGTGATCGGCGGCGCCAGCCTTTCCGGCGGCATCGGCTCGATCGGCGGCACGGCGATCGGCGTCCTCATCATCGGCGTGCTGCGCAACGGCCTCAACCTGCTCGGCGTGTCACCCTTCATCCAGCAGGTGGTGATCGGCGTGGTGATCGCGCTGGCGGTTGCCACCGATACCTGGCGGCGGCGCCGCCCATAGGAATTCGCCCGGATGTCCGGGCGGAACGGATCGGTCGATCCGAGACTGGGACTGTCCGGCCGAGGGCGCCGCGATGCGCAGGCGGACAGATCGAACACCAACGGAGGAAAAACATGCTGACCAAACGTTCACTGCTGCTTGCGGCCGCGGCCATCGTCCCGCTGCTCGGCCTGTCCGATGCCGCCTCGGCCAAGGACGCCAAGAAGCTCGGCCTCGCCGTCGCCAATCTGCAGGCGGACTTCTTCAACCAGATCAAGCAGTCGGTCGAAGCCTATGCCAAGGAGAAGGGCATCGAGGTCATCACCGTCGACGCCAAGGGCGATTCGGCCACGCAGGTCAGCCAGGTGCAGGACCTCGTCACCCAGAACATCGACGCGCTGATCTATATCCCGGCCGGCGCCACCGCCGCGACGGTGCCGACCAAGACCGCGAAGGCCGCCGGCATCCCGGTGGTCAATGTCGACCGCAACGCCGACGGCGCGCCCGGCGACACCTTCATCGCCACCGACAGCGTCAACTCGGCCAAGGGCGTGTGCGACTACATCGCCAAGCAGGCCGGCGGCAAGGGCGAGATGGTGATCATTCATGGCCAGAAGGGCACGACGCCGGAAGTCGACCGCTCCAAGGGCTGCGGCGAGGCGCTCAAGGCCTATCCGGACATCAAGGTGGTCGGCGAGCTCTGGAGCGATCAGTGGCACCAGGACGAAGGCTTCAAGCTGGCGCAGGACCTGCTGCAGGCCCATCCGAATGTCTCGATCATCTTCGGCCAGGCCGACGCGCTGGCTCTGGGCGCCGCGCAGGCGGTCAAGGTCGCCAACCCCGACCACAAGGTCTGGATCGCCGGCTTCGACGGCGACGTTGCGGCGCTCAAGGCGCTGAAGGACGGCGTGTTTGACGTCACCGCGACCCAGCAGACGCAGGGCATGGGCCGGCTAGCCGTCGATTCGGCCATCAAGATCGTGGCGGGCGAGAAGCTGCCGGCCGAGCAACTGCAGGACGCGACCCTGACCACCAAGGACAATGTCGCGCAATTCATCGAGAAGCATCCGTAAGGCGGCAACCGTTGAGAGAGCGCCACGATGTCCACTGAACCTCGCCATAGCGAAGGCCCGCATAACGGGCTCTTCGTCAACGGCCTCTGCAAGAGCTACGGACCGGTGCAGGTCCTGGCCGATGCGAGCTTCGAGGTGCGGCCGGGCGAGGTCGTGGCGCTGCTCGGCGAGAACGGTGCCGGGAAGTCGACGGTGTCCAACATCATCGCCGGTTCGACCAAGCCTGATGCCGGCACCATCATCTGGCGGGGGAAGCCCTATTCCCCCGCCAATCCCGCCGCGGCCATCGAAGCCGGCGTCGGCATGATCCATCAGGAATTGAAGCTGCTGCCGGACCTATCGGTGGCGGAGAATGTCTATGTCGGGCGGCTGCCTATGCGGGGCGGCCGCATCGACCGGGCAACCATGAACGCGAAGGCCTCGGCGCAATTGAAGCGCCTCGGCCTCGACGTCTCGCCGGAGCGCAAGGTGCGTACGCTGCGCGTCGCGGCACAGCAGCAGGTGGAGATCGCCAAGGCGCTGACGCTGAATGCCGAGCTTCTGATCCTCGACGAACCGACCGCCGCGCTCGGCGGCGAGGAGACGGAGCTGCTGTTCAAGCAAATCCGCAAGCTCAAGGCCGAAGGCATGTCCTTCATCTATATCAGCCATCGGCTGGACGAGATCGCTCAGATCGCCGACCGCGTGGTGGTGATGCGCGACGGCCGCATCGTCGCCCGGCACGAGCGCGCCGACATCCCCGTGCGCACGGTCGTCGAGCAGATGGTCGGACGCAGCGTCGAACGCATGTTCCCGAAGCTGTCGGCGCCGGGCACCGAGACAGTGCTCGAAGTCGAGAACCTGTCCTCGCCGGAGCGTAGCTTCAACAATGTTTCGTTCGCGGTGAAATCGGGCGAAATCCTGGGCATCGCCGGGCTGATCGGCGCCGGCCGCACCGAACTGGTCAGGGCGATCGCCGGCGCCGATCCAATCTCGTCCGGCGCGGTGCGGGTGGCGGGCCAGCCTGTTCATCTCAGCGGCCCCGCGGCGGCGATCAGGGCCGGCGTCGTGCTGGTGCCGGAAGACCGCAAGGAACAGGGCGTCGTATTGGAGCAGACGATCGGCGAGAACCTCGCCATCGGCAATTTCGATCATGTCGCACCGAAGGGCTGGGTGTTTCCCAAAGCGGTTCAGAGGTTCGCCGAGGCCGGCATATCGAGGCTCGGCGTCAAGGGTCGGCCGAACCAGGCGGTCTCAAAACTTTCCGGCGGCAACCAGCAGAAGGTGATCATCGCCAAATGGGTGTCGCGGCCGCCCAAGGTGTTCATCCTCGATGAGCCGACGCGCGGCATCGACGTTGGCGCCCGCGCGGCGATCTACGATGTCATCGCCGACCTTGCCCGCTCGGGCATGGCCGTGGTGGTGGTGAGCTCGGATCTCGAGGAGGTGCTGGGGCTTTCGCACCGGGTTCTGGTGCTGAGCCGCGGCCGCCAGCGCGGCATCCTCGATCGCGACGGAGCAAGCAATGTCGCCGTGATGGAACTCGCCACGAGCTGAGGGCACGGCAGATGGGAATAAAGCGCAGCAGGTGATAGCCTCCCAAGCACCGGACCGCGCGGGGCGCCAGCAGGGCTGGCGCCCCTTCTTTCAGGGAGAGGGAGAAAGATGAAACTGTTCGATATTGATGGCGACGTGGCGCTGGTGACGGGCGCCGGCAGCGGCATCGGTCAAGCGATCGCCATCGGTCTGGCGGAAGCCGGCGCCGATGTCGCCTGTTTCGGCCACAGCTCGAAGGGCGGGCTGGAAGACACGGCCGACAAGATCAGGGCGCTCGGCCGCAAGGCGCTGGTGCTATCCGGAACTGTCACATCGCAGAGCGATCTCGCGGCAGCGGTCGAACGCGTCGAAAAGGAACTCGGCGCGCTGACGATCGCGGTCAACAATGCCGGCGTCGCCGGTGCCGAACCCGCCGAGACGCTGCCGATGGAGAAGTGGCAGAAGCTCTACGACGTCAATGTCAGCGGCGTGTTCCTGTCCTGCCAGGCCGAGGCGCGCGTCATGCTGCCCCGGCGCAAAGGCTCGATCATCAACATCGCCTCGATGTCCGGCTCGATCGTCAACCGCGGCCTGACGCAGGCGCACTATAATTCGTCCAAGGCGGCGGTGATCCACATGTCGAAGAGCCTCGCCATGGAGTGGGCCGATCGCGGCCTGCGCGTCAATGTGGTGAGCCCCGGCTACACGCTAACGCCGATGAACAAGCGGCCGGAGGTCGCCGAGCAGGTCAAAATCTTCGAGCGCGACACGCCGATGGGCCGCATGGCGACGCCTGAGGAAATGGTCGGGCCGACCGTGTTCCTGGCGAGCCGGGCCGCGAGTTTCGTCACCGGCATCGACCTCATCGTCGATGGCGGCTTCGTCTGCTGGTAGGAGAAAGAAAAAGTGCAGAAGCGTTTCGAAGGAAAGACGGCAATCGTCACAGGCGCCAGCGGCGGTATCGGTGCGGCCATGGCGAAGCGTTTCGCGGCGGAAGGTGCGGCGGTCGTGATCAGCGCCATTGATCCGCGCGTCGACGAGGTTGCCGCCGGCCTTAAGACTGCGGGCGCGAAGGTCGCCTCGATGCGCATGGACGTGACGAAGAAGGACGAGGTCGAAGCGCTTTACGATCTCGCCGAGAATGAATTCGGTCGAGTCGACATTTCGGTGCAGAACGCCGGCGTCATCACCATCGCCAAGATCGAAGCGTTGACGGAAGCCGAGTGGGACAAGGTGATGGCGGTGAACACGAAAGGCGTGTTTCTGTGCTGCCAGGAAGCGATCGCGCGCATGCGCAAGCACGGCCAAGGCGGCCGGCTGATCAACACCGCGTCCGGCCAGGCGCGGCAGGGTTTCATCTACACGCCGCATTACGCCGCCTCGAAATTCGGCGTTGTCGGCATCACGCAGAGCCTGGCCAAGGAAGTGGCCAAGGAAAAGATCACCGTCAACGCCATCTGCCCCGGCATCATCGACACCGACATGTGGGCCTATAACGACACCGCATGGGGCCAGCTGCTCGGCGACTACAAGCCGGGCGAGCTGATGGCGGAATGGGTGAAGAACATCCCGATGGGCCGCGCCGGCAGCGGCGAAGACGTCTCGGGCCTCGTCAGCTTTCTCGCCAGCGATGACGCGGCCTACATCACCGGACAGACCATCAATGTCGACGGCGGCCTGATCATGTCGTGAGAAGGCCTGCGATGCGTTGAGTGACCGCGGCGCCAGCCTCGCTGCGACCCAGGCAGCCGGGTCGCGACAGCCGATTTCATCGCAGGTTCTGCGACATAAGACGGCTTGCCGCCGTGATTGCACTCCTGTATCGCCACCGAATATGTTCACCTCGAGTGAAATAAATCGGCGGAAAGTTGAGGGGCGCCATGGCGAAGAAGACGACCGACACCAAGCCTTCCGGCGCGAGCGACCAAGCCAAGCCGTTGCCGAAGAGCGTCTCGGCGGACGGGCGAACCGTGCGAACCATCCGCGCGCCGCTGACGCAGAATCCGCACGCCGTCCGCGACACGCGCGAGAAAGTGCTGGAGGTGGCGATCGGCCATGAGGTGCGCGCCTTCCGCAAGAAGCTCGGCATCACCGTCGCCGATCTCGCGGCCGCCACCGACATTTCGTTGGGCATGCTGTCGAAGATCGAGAACGGCATCACCTCGCCGTCGCTAACCACGCTGCAGGCGCTGTCGCGGGCGCTCGGCGTGCCGGTCACGGCCTTCTTCCGCCGCTTCGAGGAAGAGCGCGCCGCCGTCTTCGTCAAGGCCGGCGAAGGCGTCGACGTCGAGCGGCGCGGCACACGCGCCGGCCACCAGTACAATCTGCTCGGCCATATCGGCGCCAACACCAGCGGCGTGGTGGTCGAGCCCTATCTGATCACGCTGACCGAGGACTCCGACGTGTTCCCGACCTTCCAGCATGCGGGTATGGAGTTCCTCTATATGCTCGAGGGCGAGGTCGTATACCGGCACGGCAGCAATCTCTATCCGATGAAGCCGGGCGACAGCCTGTTCTTCGACGCCGATGCGCCGCATGGGCCGGAAGAACTGACACAGCTGCCGATGCGCTATCTCTCCATCATCTGCTATCCGCAGAACAGCACGACCTGACCAACCCGAACCCGGACATCGTCGGTGACGCATTCGTCGAAGGTCCGACCTCGCGAAGCATTTCCGTGGCATTTCCACCAGCTCGTGCCGGCGCTGTGCCGTCCGCGGTAATTTTCCTGCAGGCAAATAGTTTTATCCACAGGCAATCCTGCGGCGGACCCCCAAACCGTTTACCGAACGGAAAACCGGCTTGACAACTTCGCGGTTCGGGCAGAACTTATGAAAAAAATTTCACTCTGTTGAAAGAGTGGACGCTCGGTCGATTGCGGGGCCGGACGTCGAGAAAAGGGGAAAAACCGATGTCCGACCTTAAGCAGCGCATCGAAGCGCTGTACCGTTCCGACGTGCGCGGATCCGTGCTCCTGATCGTCTGCCTTTGGGCGACGATCCTCTTCGTCCTCTTGATGACCTGGGCCTACATCCCCGACAGCGGGATCAAGCTCGTGGTGGTGATCGCCGCGGCCGCGGTGCTGATCTTCAACACCGCCGCCATCCTGGCGATGCTCAACCACTACAAGGAAGACAAGGATTTCATCTACGGCCTCGACATCAAGAACGCCGATGCGTTCCGCAACCGCCAGTCCTGAAGGGAGAAAGCATGTCCCGCTACATTCCGCCGGAGCAGAGCAAGGCCGGTCAGGTCTTCGACATCGCCGTCGTCGTCGTCGCCATTTTCGTGGCGCTTTGGTTGCCGCTGAAACTCGGCCTCGCGGGTGCTGCGAAATCGATCGACGTGCTCGACGCCAAGACCTGGGAAGCGCTCGGCCAGAACGCGACCATGGCCTCGATCTGGGAAAAGCTCGGCTACACGCCGGAGACCGCCCACGACATCATCCAGAACCGCTTCCACTACATCATCGACTGGCCGACGCTGATCATCATGGCGGTGGTGCTGATCGCCTATTTCGTCTTCCTGTTCCGCGCCTCCGATCGCGAATATCGCGAGGTGATCAACGAGAAGTTCGACGGCAAGTAACCCGGGAACACGATCATGTGGATGACAGTCTCTTACGCATGCTGGGGCATCTCGATCCTGCTCGCGCTGTGGATGCTCTACGACTGGTTCAAGGTCGACACGACCTATTCCGAAGAGACGCTGACCTCCTCGCGCGAAGGCGAGCTTGAAGCCGTCTCCGAAAAGCACCGGATCTGAGTGGAGCCTCACCAATGACAGTCGCGGTTGAAACGAGAGAAACGGTGGTCCACGGCGACCGCGTCTCGCTGCTACGCGTGCTCGGCCCCGCCCATGTCTGGGCGCTCGGCGTCGGCATCGTGCTGGTCGGCGAGTTCACCGGCTGGAATTTTGCCGCCGACAAGGGCGGCGCGCTCGCCGCGCTGATCGTCTGCTGGGTCGTCGGACTGCTCTACACCTCGGTCGCGATGATCGATTCGGAAGTGACGTCGACGGTCGCCGCCGCCGGCGGCCAGTACGCGCAGGCCAAGCACATCGTCGGGCCACTGATGGCTTTCAACGTCGCGCTGTTCCTGGTCTTTGCCTACACGATGCTCGAAGTCTCGGATGCGATCCTGCTCGGCGACACCATCGTTGCCAAAGCAGGTGTCGAGGGATTGACCCACAATTCCTTCATCGCCGCCACCATCGTCGTGCTGGCATGGCTCAACTATCGCGGCGTGCTGATGACGCTCAACGTCAACTTCGTCATCACGGCGATCGCCTATATCTCGATCGTCATCCTGTTCTTTTCGGTCAGTCCATGGACGCAAGGGGCGGTGCTGAAGCTCAACGAACTGGTCACTCCCGGCAACGCGCTGCCCTATGGCTGGATCGGCGTGATCGCCGCCTTCCAGTTCGGCATCTGGTACTATCTCGGCATCGAGGGCACCACGCAAGCGGCCGAGGAAGTGCGCTCGCCGGCGCGTTCCCTGCCCTACGGCACGATGGCCGGCATGATCACGCTTCTGATCGCCGCCGCCATGACCTGGTATGTCTGCGCCTCGCTGATGCCGTGGGAATATCTCGGCATCACCTATTATCCGCTCTGGGACGCCGGCAAGCTGACCGGCAGCCCGCTGCTCGAGAACCTGCTCTTCATCGCGACGCTGCTTGCAGCCCTTGCCTCGGCCAATGGCTGCATCAATGACGCCGCCCGCGCCTGGTTCTCGCTCGGCCGCGACCGCTACCTGCCGAGCTGGTTCTCGGCGGTGCATCCGAAGTATCGCACGCCCTATCGGTCGATCCTGTTCCTGCTGCCGATCGCGCTGGCCTTCGCCTTCATCGCCGATCTCAACCAGGCGATCACCTTCTCGATCCTGTCGGGCGTGCTGCAATACACCTTCATGAGCATCAACATCATGATGTTCCGCAAGAAGTGGCCGCTCGGCTCGATCCGCCGTGGCTACACGCATCCCTTCCATCCGCTGCCGGCGATCGTGCTGTTCTGCCTGTGCGTGGTGACCTTCTTCGCCATCTTCCTCGGCTTCGGCTCGCAGCTGATCGCGATGATCGCCTTCTACTTCCTGATCTCGCTGTGGTTCCACTTCTACCGCTACAAGTTCGTGCGCCGCGGCGACCAGTTCACCATGCCCTGGCCGAAGCCGCAGGGCTATTGAACGGAAAAAGACCCGCCGCCTGGCGGCGGATCTTGGCGTGTCGAGATGTCTGAGTTGACGTCAATCTTGTTTGCCGGGGCGATCGTATTTGCGGTCGTCCTTCACCTTGCCTGGCTTGCGCGCTCCAGCCGCAACAGGGCCAGGGCGGCGCTCGCCGACGACGAGGCCGCCATCCGCGCCGTTATTCGCGACGCGATCGACGTCTCCGGCGGCACGGCCGGCGTCGCTACCTGGGCGGGTTCGCACAAGGGCGAGCGAGCGCAGGTGCGTACCATCGTTGACACGCTCGCGACCAGAAAGCTTCCCGCGCGCTGGCTCAGCGTGTCGATCACCGAGCCGGTGGCGGTGCCGGGCGTTTTCGACATGATGATGCGGCCGGGATCGCCGACGAGCTTCTCCAATTTCGACCATCTCGAACACACGCTGCCGAAGACGGCGGCGTTCCCCGACGAGGCGGTGCTGCGGACAGACCGCAAAGGCATCGTCTTCCCGCAGGAGGTGATCGCCGCGCATGCCGGGATATTCGGCGAAAGCCGCGCCAAGGAATTGCTGATCACGCCGAAGGGCGTGCGCATCGTGTGGCTGCTGGCCCAGGCCGATCGGGCGCGCTACGGTGTGTTCCGGCAAGCCGCTTTCGGCGACGCGAGGCTCGATCCGACATTGATCGAAAAACTGCTCGAAGCCGCATCCTCGATTCGCGACGCGATCAACCAGTGCGAAAGGCAGGCCGCATGAGCAACGCCACCGAACCCGCCGCCCGGCCTTCGAACCCTTATTTTGTCCTGGCCTCCGCGATCGTCCTGCCGGGCAGCGGACATGTCATGCTCGGCTTGCCGGCGCGGGGCCTGCAGTTCCTGTTCTTCATGGTGATCCTCGGCTGGGTCACAACCAAGGTGGCGCCGGCGGATGCCAGCTTCATCGGTCGCCATGCCGGCGGGTTCCTGATCTATGCGTTGTCGATCCTCGATGCCTACACGATAGCGCGCGTTCGCCACGCGATATGGGCCCACGGCCATCCCGACGGCGACAACGCTACAGGCGGCGCGAGAACGGAAATATAATCAGAGGAAAATTTCTTTCATGCCATTGAATTCGCGGATTTCATTCGGTACACCATCTGGAAGCCACAAACGTCGGAGGCTGACATGTGCGGAATCGTCGGACTTTTCCTCAAGGACAAGACGCTGGAGCCGAAGCTCGGCGCGATGCTGTCGGAGATGCTTATCTCGCTCAGCGACCGCGGTCCGGACAGCGCCGGCATCGCCATCTATGGCGCGGCGACCGGCAACGAGGCTAAGATCACCGTGCAGTCGCCGAAGCCCGAGCGCGATTTCCGCGGCCTCGACGTCGAGCTCGCCAAGGCGGTCGGCGCGCCGGTGAGCGTCGCGGTGAAGTCGACGCATGCGGTTATCCGCACCACGCCCGACAAGGTCGACGCCGCGCGTGAGGCGCTGCAGTCGCTTCGGCCCGATATCCGCATCATGGGCGCCGGCGAAGCAGTCGAGATCTACAAGGAAGTCGGCCTGCCGGAAGCCGTCGTCGATCGCTTCGACGTGCGCTCGATGACCGGCACGCATGGCATCGGCCACACCCGCATGGCGACGGAGTCGGCGGTCACTACGATGGGCGCGCATCCCTTCTCGACCGGCGCCGACCAGTGCCTGGTGCACAACGGTTCGCTCTCCAACCACAACAATGTCCGCCGCGAGCTGGTGCGTGAAGGCATGACCTTCGAGACGGAGAATGATACGGAAGTGGCGGCCGCCTATCTCTCCAACAGGATGGCGCATGGCAAGAATCTCGGCGAAGCGCTCGAAGGCACGCTCTCCGACCTCGACGGCTTTTTCACCTTCGTCGTCGGGACCAAGAACGGCTTCGGCGTTGTGCGCGATCCGATCGCCTGCAAGCCGGCCGTGATGGCCGAGACCGACCAGTATGTCGCGTTTGGCTCGGAATATCGCGCGCTCACAAAATTGCCCGGCATAGACAATGCGAGGGTCTGGGAGCCGGAGCCCGCAACGGTCTATTTCTGGGAGCATTGAGTTCATGCCTGCAACACCCATGCCGAAGGCGCAGCGCGAGCAAGGCCATGCGAGGGTCTTCGACCTCGCAGAACAGTCGCTGCGCGAGCTGAACCAGGCGCTTCATCAGCTGACCCCCGGCTCGAACGAGACCGCTTGGGAAGTGCTCAACCCGAAAGGCAGCCATTCGGTCGCCGTCGGCGTCGACCAGCCGATCAGCATCGATGTGCGCGGCAGCGTCGGCTATTACTGCGCCGGCATGAATGATGGTGCCGCGATCACCGTGCATGGCTCGGCCGGCCCCGGCGTCGGCGAGAACATGATGTCCGGCTCGATCGTGGTCAAAGGCGATGCCAGCCAGTATGCCGGCGCCACCGGCCGCGGCGGGCTGCTGGTCATCGAGGGCAATGCTTCCTCGCGCTGCGGCATCTCGATGAAGGGCATCGATATCATCGTGCACGGCAATATCGGCCACATGTCGGCCTTCATGGCGCAGTCCGGTAATCTGGTGGTGCTGGGCGATGCCGGCGACGCCCTGGGCGATTCCATCTATGAGGCGCGGCTCTTCGTGCGCGGCAAGGTCGAAAGCCTGGGTGCCGACTGCATCGCCAAGGAGATGCGGCCCGAGCATATCGAACTGCTGCAGGGCCTGCTCGACAAGGCCGGCGTCACCGACGTCGAAGCTTCGGAGTTCAAGCGCTACGGCTCGGCCCGGAAGCTCTACAATTTCAATATCGACAACGCCGACGCGTATTGAGGCAAGATGACCTACCGCAACCCGCCGACGACGCCACGCAAGTCCGCGACCTTCGACGACTACACGCTTTCCGAAATACGCCGCGCGGCCGCGACCGGCATCTATGACATCCGCGGGGCCGGCGCCAAGCGCAAGCTGCCGCATTTCGACGACCTCCTGTTCCTCGGCGCCTCGATCTCGCGCTATCCGCTTGAAGGCTATAGGGAGCGCTGCGACACCAGCGTGGTGCTGGGCTCGCGCCACGCCAAAAAGCCGATCGAGCTGAAGATCCCGATCACCATCGCCGGCATGAGCTTCGGCTCGCTCTCCGGTCCGGCCAAGGAAGCGCTCGGCCGAGGCGCGACGCTTTCCGGCACCTCGACCACTACCGGCGACGGCGGCATGACCGAGGAAGAGCGCGGCCATTCGAAGACGCTGGTCTACCAATACCTGCCGTCGCGCTACGGCATGAACCCGCGTGACCTGCGCCGTGCCGACGCGATCGAAGTTGTCGTCGGACAGGGCGCCAAGCCCGGCGGCGGCGGCATGCTGCTGGGACAGAAGATCTCCGACCGCGTCGCCGAGATGCGCACGCTGCCCAAGGGCATCGACCAGCGCTCGGCCTCGCGCCATCCCGACTGGACCGGCCCGGACGATCTCGAGATCAAGATCCTGGAGCTGCGCGAGATCACCGACTGGGAGAAGCCGATCTACGTCAAGGTCGGGGGCGCCCGTCCTTATTACGACACCGCGCTTGCGGTGAAGGCCGGCGCCGACGTCGTCGTGGTCGACGGCATGCAGGGCGGCACCGCCGCGACCCAGGAAGTATTCATCGAGAACGTCGGTCAGCCGACGCTCGCCTGCATCAGGCCGGCGGTGCAGGCGCTGCAGGACCTCGGCATGCACCGCAAGGTGCAGCTGATCGTCTCCGGCGGCATCCGCAACGGCGCCGATGTCGCCAAGGCGCTGGCGCTCGGCGTCGACGCGGTGTCGATCGGCACCGCCGCACTCGTGGCGCTTGGCGACAACGACCCGCGCTGGGAGACGGATTACAACGCGCTCGGCACCACGGCCGGCGCCTATGACGACTGGCACGAAGGCAAGGACCCGGCCGGCATCACCACGCAGGATCCCGAGTTGATGAAGCGCGTCGATCCGATCGCCGCCGGTCGGCGGCTCGCCAACTACTTGAAGGTGATGACGCTCGAGGCTCAAACCATTGCCCGCGCCTGCGGCAAGAACAGCCTGCACAATCTCGAGCCCGAGGACCTGGTCGCGCTCAGCATCGAAGCAGCCGCCATGGCCGGCGTGCCGCTTGCCGGCACCAACTGGATACCGGGGAAGAACGGCTTCTAGGACACACCATCCAGGACCACATAAGCGAGGAACTATAATGGGGAACGATCTCGCCGCATTCGCCAAGGAGAACGGCGTCAAATACTTCATGATCTCCTACACCGACCTGTTCGGCGGGCAGCGTGCCAAGCTGGTGCCGGCGCAGGCGATCGCCGACATGCAGAAGGACGGCGCCGGATTTGCCGGCTTCGCCACGTGGCTCGATCTCACGCCGGCGCACCCCGACATGCTGGCGGTGCCGGATCCGGATTCGGTGATCCAGCTGCCGTGGAAGCCGGAGGTAGCCTGGGTGGCGGCCACGTGCGTGATGGACGACAAGCTCGTCGACCAGGCGCCGCGCAACACGTTGAAGCGGCTGATCGAAGAGGCCGCCCGCGACGGCATGCATGTCAAGACCGGCATCGAGGCCGAGTTCTTCCTGATCTCGCCGGACGGCAGCGCTATCTCCGACCAGTACGACACGGCGTCGAAACCCTGCTACGACCAGCAAGCGGTGATGCGTCGCTACGACGTGATCGCCGAGATCTGCGACCATATGCTGGCGCTGGGCTGGGGTCCGTACCAGAACGACCATGAGGACGCCAACGGCCAGTTCGAAATGAACTGGACCTTCGATCACGCGCTGGCGACCGCCGACAAGCACTCTTTCTTCAAGTTTATGGTCAAGTCAGTTGCGGAAAAGCATGGGCTGCGCGCGACTTTCATGCCCAAGCCCTTCCAGGGCCTGACCGGCAATGGCTGCCATGCGCACATCTCGGTGTGGGACGAGACCGGCAAGACCAATGTCTTCGCCGACAATTCGGAGGAGCTCGGCCTGTCCGCCAAGGGCAGGAACTTCCTCGGCGGCATCATGAAGCATGCTTCGGCACTTGCCGCGATCACCAACCCGACGGTCAATTCCTACAAGCGCATCAACGCGCCGCGCACCATTTCGGGCGCGACCTGGGCGCCGAACACCGTGACCTGGACCGGTAACAACCGTACCCACATGGTGCGCGTGCCGGGACCGGGCCGCTTCGAGCTGCGTCTGCCGGACGGCGCCGCCAATCCCTATTTGCTGCAGGCAGTGATCATCGCTGCCGGCCTCGACGGCATCCGCTCGAAGGCCGATCCCGGCAAGCGCTACGACATCGACATGTACCAGTTCGGTCATACCGTGACGGATGCGCCGAAACTGCCGCTCAACCTGCTCGATGCGCTGCGTGAGTTCGACAAGGACAAATCGCTGAAGGCGGCGCTGGGTGAGGAATTTTCGTCGGCATATCTAAAGCTGAAGCAACAGGAATGGAATTCCTATGCTTCGCACTTCACGCAGTGGGAGCGCGACCACACGCTGGACATCTAAAGCCCGTCGGCCGTGCAATCCGATGCGATAGAGAAGAGTCGGCGTGGGCGAGCGGCCTCGGAATGATTTCATGAAATACTCGATCTTCTCGCTCGCCCGTGCCGCCCTCTCCGGCCACAAGACCTGGAAGCCGACCTGGCGGGATGCGGCTCCGAAGGATCGCTACGACGTGGTGATCATCGGCGGCGGCGGGCACGGGCTGGCGACCGCCTGGTTCCTCGCCAACGAGTTTGGCATCCGCAACGTTGCGGTGCTGGAGAAGGGCTGGATCGGCTCCGGCAATGCCGGCCGCAACACCACCATCATCCGCTCCAATTACGGCCTGCCCGGCAACACCGGCTTTTACGAATTGTCGATGAAGCTGTGGGAGCGGATGGAGCAGGATTTGAACTACAACGCGATGGTCAGCCAGCGCGGCGTCATCAACCTCTACCATTCCGACGCGCAGCGCGACGCCTTTGCCCGACGCGGCAACACCATGCGCATCAACGGCATCGATGCCGAGTTGCTCGACCAGGCGGCGCTCAGGAAGATGATGCCGTTCCTGAACTTCGACAATGCGCGCTTCCCGGTGCAGGGCGGGCTGTTGCAGCGACGCGGCGGCACGGCACGTCACGATGCCGTGGTCTGGGGCTACGCGCACGCGGCGAGCGAGCTCGGCGTCGACATCATCCAGAACTGCGAAGTCACCGGCTTCATGCGCGACACCAACGGCAAGGTCTCCGGCGTCGAGACCTCGCGCGGCCGGATCGGCGCCGACAAGGTCGGCATGGCGGTCGCGGGCAGTTCCTCACGCGTCGCGGCGATGGCCGGACTGCGCCTGCCGATCGAGAGCCATGTACTGCAGGCCTTCGTCTCCGAAGCGATCAAGCCGCTCCTGCCCAACGTCATGACCTTCGGCGCCGGGCATTTCTATGTCAGCCAGTCGGACAAGGGCGGGCTGGTGTTCGGCGGCGACATCGACGGCTACAACTCCTATGCCCAGCGCGGCAATCTGCCTGTCGTGGAGGATGTTTGCGAAGGCGGCATGGCGCTGATCCCGATGATCGGCCGCGTGCGGCTTCTGCGCCAGTGGGGCGGCATCATGGACATGTCGATGGACGGCTCGCCGATCATCGACAAGAGCCCGGTCGACGGCCTCTATCTCAATGCCGGCTGGTGCTATGGCGGCTTCAAGGCGACGCCTGGCTCCGGCTTCGTCTTTGCTCATCTCATCGCCCGCGATCAATCGCACAAGGAAGCCGCCCGCTTCCGCCTCGACCGGTTCCAGCGCGGCGCCATGATTGACGAGAAGGGCCAGGGCGCCCAACCGAACCTCCATTGAAGACCCGACCATGCGCATAGTCTGTCCCTTCTGCGGCGAACGCGACCTCGGCGAGTTCACCTATCTCGGCGACGCCAAGCCGCAGCGCCCGCCTGCCGATGCCGGTGAAGACGCCGTCTACGACTACGTCTACCTGCGCGACAACATCGCCGGTGTGATGAGCGAGCATTGGTATCACGGCGGCGGCTGCCGGGCCTGGCTGAAGGTCACGCGCAACACGCTGACGCATGAGATTTCGGCTGTCGAGCCGGCGGCGGGCGCCGGCTCCGCCAAGGTTGGTGCTTGATGCGCGGCAACCAGGCAAACCGTCTGGCCGCCGGCGGCCTTATCGACCGCTCGACGCCGCTGACCTTCCGCTTCGACGGTAAGACACTCTCCGGCTTCCAGGGCGATACGCTTGCCTCGGCGCTCGTCGCCAACGGCGTCAAGCTGGTCGGCCGCTCGTTCAAATATCACCGCCCGCGCGGCATCCTGACGGCGGGCTCAGAAGAGCCCAACGCGCTGGTCGAGCTGCGCAGCGGCGCGAGGCGCGAGCCGAACACCAAGGCAACGACCGCCGAGCTCTATGAAGGGCTCGAGGCCGCCAGCCAGAACCGCTGGCCGTCGCTCGATTTCGACGTCATGGCGGTCAACCAGCTCTTCGCGCCGATTTTCGTCGCCGGCTTCTACTACAAGACCTTCATGTGGCCGGCGAAGTTCTGGGAAGCCATCTACGAACCGGCGATCCGCCGCGCCGCCGGCCTCGGCCGCGCGGCGGGCATTCCCGATCCCGATCGCTATGACAAAGCGTGGGCGCATTGCGACGTGGCGATCGCCGGCTCCGGTCCGGCCGGCCTCGCCGCCGCCCTTGCCGCCGCGCGCTGCGGCGCACGCGTCATCCTGTGCGAGGAGGATTTTGTCCTCGGCGGGCGCTTGCTGGGCGATGGCGGTACGATCGACGGGCTGCCGGCGGCCGAATGGATTGGCCGTTCTCTGGACGAACTCGCGGCGATGCCGGACGTTCGCATCATGACGCGCACGACGCTGTTCGGCGTCTATGACGGCGGTACCTATGGCGCGATCGAGCGCGTCAACGACCATCTATCGGCACCGCCGGAGCATCAGGTGCGGCAGCGGCTTTGGCGTATCGTCGCCAAGCGCTGCGTCGTCGCGGCGGGCGCGATCGAACGTCCCATCGTCTTTGCCGGCAACGATACGCCTGGCGTGATGATGGCGTCCGCCATGCGCAGCTACATCAACCGCTACGCCGCGGCTCCGGCGCGGCGCATTGCGCTGTTCACCAACAATGAGGATGGCTGGCGCACCGTGGAGGCGGCGATCGCAACCGGACTGCAGGTCGCTGCGGTGATCGATGGGCGGCCAGACGTTTCGCCGGCCCGTCGCTCGCTGGCCGGCAAGGGCGGCTTCCCGGTGCTCAACGGCTCAGTCAGTGGCGTCGACGGCGGCAAGAGCGGTGTGCGCAAGATTTCCGTGTCGCTGACCGGCGGCGCGCGCGCCGAAGTCGAGGCCGACGGGCTTGCCGTCTCTGGCGGCTGGAACCCTGTGGTCGGCCTCACCTCCTATCATCGCGGCCGGCCGAAATGGCGCGACGATATCGCCGCCTTCGTGCCGGACGGCGCGCCGCCCGGCACGAAGGCGGCGATATCGT
>NZ_RZSN01000094.1:0-22580 GCF_003997315.1 Mesorhizobium sp. M1A.F.Ca.IN.020.04.1.1 | reverse complement strand
GGCAGGGCTATCGCATATGAGTAAAGAGTTCATAGAAGAAGTCTTTGCTCCAGTTGGCCCTGCGCATCTTGCTGGCGATTGGTTTGTCGAGGGGATGGGCAGCCAAGATGTTTTGGGCGAGCCTGCGGATGACGGCCAGGTTTTGTGGCGCGTTGTCCTTTCGGGTGCGGGCGTCATCCTCGTGGAAGACAACATCAAGGCTCCAGTGCAACTGGTTCTCGATCGTCCAGTGGGCACGAACCGTCTCAGCCAATTTGTTGGGCGTCAGCACCTTGGAGAGGGCGATATAGCGGACCGATGTGGTCGTCTTGCCGTCGGCAGTGGTGCGCAGGGCCTCGACACGGCCAATGGCCTTGAGGCCGGGGAAGGCGGGCGCGTCCTTGAGCCTGGCAAGCGGCAGCACGCTGGCGCGGCGCACTTCGGTGCGGCCATGGCCGCTGTCGCGCGTTTCGAAGCCGGCGATCTCGCCCGCCGCGGCGAAGCTTTTCTCGGCCGCGGCAAACAGACGACCCCGGTTGGCCTTCAGCCCAAGGGCATAATGCGCCTTCTGCGCCAGCAGCGCCTTGGCCGTCTCGGGGCGACAATGCAAGGCGTCGGCCGTCACCGTGCAGCCCTTGAGATCCAGGCTCTTCAGCAGCGCCAGCGTCGCCGCAACCTCGTCGGAGGCCGGCGCCCGCGTTGCCGCAATCGCCAGCCGCGTCTCGGCATCCCAGGCACTGACCATCAGCGGCGGCATGAAGGCGCGGCCCTTCTCATAACCGCGCCTCAGCGCCTTGCCGTCGACGGCCACCACGCCACGCGGTGCGCCGAGCCCAAGCTCACGCCGCAATGCCGCCATGAAGGCGCTCAGCGCATCCGACAACTCCTGCGGATCAAGAAGCCGAAACACCCGGCTGAAGGTGTCGTGGCTCGGGCACCCATGCTTCAGCTCGATGAACTCTTTCAGCTCCTCTTCGCGCCCCTCTGCGAACTCCGCAATATCCACACAGCTTTTGGCCCCGCACAGCGTCGCCGCCAGCGCCAGAAACAGAAGTTCAGCAAGATCATGCCGCGCGTTGATGTCGCGCGGATCGCGAACTGCTTGCAGGATCGACAAAACAAGCCGCACTCGGGCCTCCTCTGCTACGAGAAAGCCTCTCAAGAATCCTTCTTTTGCGGCTTGGCAATAGCCAATCAACTTATCTGCGATTCCCCTGCCCTCAAGGGGGGAGATCACGCTCCCTCTAAACATGCAGCGCGTGCCCGAGCGCCTTCAGCGCCGCTTCCTGGAAGCCCTCGCCCTGGGTCGGATGCGCATGAATGGTGCCTGCTATATCCTCCAGCCGCGCGCCCATTTCGAGCGCCAGGCCAAAGGCCGCGGCCAGTTCCGAAACGCCCTGCCCGACCGCCTGGATGCCCAGCACCAGATGGTTGTCCGCGCGGGCGACGATGCGCACGAACCCGTCCTCGCCTTGCCTGGTCATGGCGCGGCCGTTGGCGGCGAACGGAAAATGTCCGATCTTGATCTCGCCGGCGAGCGCCTTCGCCTCGTCCGGCGACAGGCCGGCGGTGACCAGCTCGGGATCGGTGAAGCAGATCGCCGGGATCGCGCGCTTGTCCCAGCCTCGCTTGTGGCCGGCGACGATCTCGGCCACCATCTCGCCCTGCGCCATCGCCCGGTGCGCCAGCATCGGCTCTCCGGTGACATCGCCGATAGCGTAGATGCCCCGCATCGAGGTGCGGCACTGGTCGTCGATGCGGATGAATCTTCCGACCATGTCGAGGTCGATCTGCTCCAGCCCCCAGCCCTCGGTGAGCGGCTTGCGCCCCACCGTGACCAGGACCTTGTCGGCGGCGATCTTGGCGTTCTTGCCATCTGCCGTCTCGACCAGCAGCGCATCGCCCTTGGTCGACAGCCCCTTGGCCTTGGCACCAAGCATCACCTCGATGCCGAGCTCGCCGAGCCGCTTCAGCACCGGCCGCGTCAGCTCGGCATCATATTGCGCAAGCACGCGCGGCAGGGCTTCGACCACGGCGACCTTGGCGCCCATCTTGGCGAAGGCCATGCCGAGCTCGAGCCCGATATAGCCGCCGCCGACGACGGCGAGCTTGTCCGGCACCTCGCTCAGCGCCAGCGCTTCGGTCGACGAGATGACCGGGCCGCCGAAGGGCAGGAACGGCAGTTCGGCCGGCACCGAGCCGCTGGCGATCACCACCGCCTCGGCGCGGATCACCTGGCTTCCCGTCTCGGTCTCGACCTCGACGGTCTTGCCGTCGCGGAACGTCGCCCAGCCCTGCACGGTCTTGACCTTGGCTTTCTTCAGCAGGCCAGCGACGCCGCTGTTCAGCCGGCTAACGACGCCGTCCTTCCATGCGACCGTCTTGGTCAGGTCGAGCGTCGGCGGGGCGACCGCGATGCCGAGCGGCCCCTTGCCGCCGGCCATGTGCGCGATCTTCTCGAACTCTTCCGCCGCATGGATCAGCGCCTTGGACGGGATGCAGCCGACATTGAGGCAGGTGCCGCCCGGCTTGCCGAACTCGACGATCACCGTGTCGACGCCGAGCTGCCCGGCGCGGATGGCGCAGACATAGCCGCCCGGACCGGCGCCGATGACGAGCAGCTTGCAGGAGATCTCTTTCATGGGCTTCTCGTTGCTGAGCACGGGGATTTTGGCAGAGGGTTAGGGCCTGGCGAACGCAGAGCGTGGCGATTGGCCGATATCCGTGGAATCTCGTCATCCTGGGGCGGAGCAAGGAGCGTAGTGACGCGCGTAGACCCCAGGATCCATGCCGTGACGTGAAGGCGTTGCAACGGTCCAGAATTCTGGTCCGCCGCGCCCTTCGGGCGAGGTCGCGGCATGGATCCTCGGGTCAAGCCCGAGGATGACGAGGGGGCAACGTCGTCCGTATCCATACGACTATTCCACGAAGATCAGCGCCGGCGTCTCAAGCAACGCCTTGATCCGCTGCACGAAAACCGCGGCGTCCCAGCCGTCGATGACGCGATGGTCGAAGCTGGACGACAGATTCATCATCTTGCGCGGAAGGAACTGCGCGCCGTCCCATACCGGCCGAACCATGATCTTGTTGACGCCGACGATCGCCACTTCCGGATAATTGATGACCGGCGTGGTCGCCACGCCGCCCATCGCCCCGAGCGAGGTGATGGTGATGGTCGAGCCGGAAAGCTCATCGCGCGTCGCCGTGCCGGACTTGGCCGCGTCGGCAAGCCGGTTGATCTCGGCGGCGCTTTCCCAGAGGTCGCGCGCCTCGGCATGCTTGACCACCGGCACGACGAGCCCGGTCGGCGTCTGGGCGGCGATGCCGACATGGATGCCCGCGTGTTGGTGAATAACGCCGGCCTCGTCGTCGAACAGCGCGTTGAGGTTCGGCTGATCGGCGATCGCCTTGACCATTGCCCGCATCAGGAACGGCAGCAGCGTCAGCTTCGGCCGGTCTTGCCGCTTCTCTTTGTTGAGCGCCGCGCGCAGTTCTTCCAGCGCCGTGACGTCGATCTCCTCGACATAGGTGATATGGGGAATGTGCGACTTTGCGAGCGCCATCTTCTCGGCGATCTTGCGCCGCAGCCCGACGACCTTGATGTCCTCGATGCCCTCCTTGCGGGCAAGGCCGGTCGCGCGGGCAAGCTGCGGGCCGCGCGCCAGGAAGGCCTCGATGTCCTCATGGCTGATGCGCCCGGCCGGACCGCTGCCTGCAACCTGGCGCAGATCGATGCCGGCTTCCTTGGCGCGCAGTCGGACGGCAGGAGAAGCCAGCGGCTTTTCGCCTTCCGCGCGCGGCGCGCCGATGATGGACGCCGGGCGCCCAGCCTTCGGTGCCGCGACGGAAGGCTGGGCCGGGATCTGTGCCGGTTTCGGCGCCGCTTTCGAGGCGTCCGACAGCGGTTGGGACTTTGCCTCCACGGGCTCGGCCGGCGCTTCTGCCTTCGGCGCGGCCTTGGCACCGCTGCCTGCTTTCACGTTGCCTTCGCCGGCGATTTTGAGCCGCACGATCGGCGAGCCGATCGCCACCGTGTCGCCGATCTCGGCGCCGAGCCAGAGGATCTCGCCATCGACCGGCGAGGGAATCTCGACCGTCGCCTTGTCGGTCATGACGGCCGCCAGCACCGCATCCTCGCGCACCAGGTCGCCGATCTTGACATGCCATTCGACAAGCTCGGCCTCGGCGACGCCTTCGCCGACATCGGGAAGCTTGATGACATATTCGCCCATCGTCCGGCCTCCCTCAGGCTTCCATGGTCTCGACGAGCGCGCGCCCGACCCGCGCGGGGCCGGGGAAATACTCCCACTCCTGCGCATGCGGATAGGGCGTGTCCCAGCCGGCGACCCGCGCCACCGGCGCCTCCAGATGGTAGAAGCAGTTCTCCTGCACCAGCGCCGCGAGCTCGGCGCCGAAGCCGGAGGTCAGCGTCGCCTCATGCACGACGACGCAGCGCCCGGTCTTCTTCACCGAGGCGACGATCGTGTCGAGGTCGAGCGGCAGGAGCGTCCTGAGGTCGATGATTTCGGCATCGATGCCGGTTTCCGCGGCCGCGGCCTGCGCGACATAGACCATGGTGCCGTAGGCGAGCACGGTGACCGCCGAGCCTTGCCGGCGGATCGCCGCCTTGCCGAGCGGCATGGTGTAATGGCCATCCGCCACCTCGCCGAGCTCGTGCTTCGACCAAGGCGTCACCGGGTTGTCGTGATGGCCGTCGAAGGGGCCGTTGTAGAGCCGCTTCGGTTCCAGGAAGATGACCGGGTCCGGATCCTCGATCGCGGCGATCAATAGCCCCTTGGCGTCATGCGGGTTGGACGGCACCACCGTCTTGAGGCCGGAGACATGCGTGAACAGCGCTTCCGGGCTCTGGCTGTGCGTCTGGCCACCGAAGATGCCACCGCCGGTCGGCATCCTGACGACGATCGGGCAGGTGAAATCGTTGTTGGAGCGGTAGCGCAGCCGCGCCGCCTCCGAGACGATCTGGTCGTAAGCCGGATAGACATAGTCGGCGAACTGCACCTCGACGCAGGGCCTCAGCCCATAGGCGGCCATGCCGATCGCCGAGCCGACAATGCCGGATTCGCTGATCGGCGCATCGAAGCAGCGGTTCTTGCCGTATTTGGCCTGCAGGCCCTGCGTGCAGCGGAACACGCCGCCGAAAAAGCCGACATCCTCGCCATAGACGATGACGCGCTCGTCGCGAGCCATCGAGACATCCATGGCGTCGCGGATCGCCTCGATCATGGTGCGTCTGGGCATCGATCAGACCCCTGCCTGCTGGCGTTGGCGCCTGAGATGCGGCGGCGTCTCGGCATAGACGCCTTCGAACATGTCGCGCGTCGACGGCTTGCCGCCGGCATGCAGCGTGCCGTGGCTTTCGGCTTCCTTCTGCGCCGCGATCACGGTTTCGAGGATCTCGGCTTCCGCCTGGATGTGGCGCTGTTCCGTCCAGACTTGCTTGTGGATGAGATGGTTCTTCAGCCGGATGATCGGGTCGCCGAGCGGCCAGGCGTCCGATTCCGCCTTCGGCCGGTAGGCCGACGGATCGTCCGAGCTCGAATGCGCGCCGACGCGATAGGTGACATATTCGACCAGGGTCGGCCCGAGATTGCGACGCGCCCGCTCGATCGCCCATTTGGCTACCGCATGGACGGCGAGATAGTCGTTGCCGTCGACCCGCAGCGACGGGATGCCGAAGCCTAGACCGCGCGCGGCGAAAGTGCCCGAGCCGCCGCGGGCAATGCCCTGGAAGGTGGAGATGGCCCACTGGTTGTTGACGACATTGAGCACGACCGGGGCCTTGTAGGTCGAGGCGAAGACCAGCGCCGCATGGAAATCGGACTCCGCGGTCGAGCCGTCGCCGATCCAGGCCGCGGCGATGCGGGAATCGTTGGAGATCGCCGAGGCCATCGCCCAGCCGACCGCCTGGATGTACTGCGTCGCCAGATTGCCGGAGATCGAGAAGAAGCCGTGCTCCTTCGAGGAGTACATGATCGGCAGCTGCCGGCCCTTCAGCGGATCGGCCTCGTTGGAATAGATCTGGTTCATCATCGCAACCATCGGATAGCCGTCGGCGATGAGCAGGCCGGCTTGCCGATAGGTCGGGAAATTCATGTCGCCAGGCTTGAGTGCCTTGCGGAAGGCGCAGCTCACCGCCTCTTCGCCCAGATGCTGCATGTAGAAAGAGGTCTTGCCCTGGCGCTGCGCCATCTGCATGCGCGCATCGAAGGTCCTGAGCGCCATCATATGGCGCAGGCCTTCGAGCAGTTCCTCGTCGGTGAGCAGCCCTGCCCATGGCCCGACCGCTTCGCCGGCGCGGTTAAGCACGCGGATGATGGAGAAGGCCATGTCGCGGATGGTGCGCGGATCGACATCGACCTCCGGCCGCGGCACGGACCCCGCTTTGGGAATGGTCACATTCGAGAAGTCGGGCGTGCCGCCCGGCCGAACCTCGGGCTCGGGGACATGAAAGCGCAACATTCCAGCATCGGCCATGACCTTCGTCCTCCAATGTTGCCGGTGCGATACTTGCACATCCGCGCCGCCATTTCATCGGGCGAGATGGCGGCCGTCCTCCCGGTCATCAGCCTCGTCGAGCCGATGCGGCACATGGCCGACAAGATGCAGATATGGCGCAGAAATTTCTTGTCGATGTTTGCAAGCGTCGCGCAATTTGGCGGAAGTTTGCGGAGCGTTTGCCGCCACAAAAGACAATTAAGGCATGCGCGCCGGCCGACGCAGCTAATCTCCACCCTCGTGGGGAGTTGCTCGGCAGGGCAGAGGGGCGTGACAGACTCTGCTTCAGGGTCGTCATTCCAGGGCGGAGCAAGGAGCGGAGCGACGCGCGCAGACCCTGGAATCCATGCCGCGACGTTGACGCGTTGCGGCGGTTGGAGAATATTCTGCACCCCGGCGCTCCCCGGCAAAAGTCACGGCATGGATCCTCGGGTCAAGCCCGAGGATGAAGAGAGGCCGGCCGCTTCTCCGTTCACTCCGTCTCCGCCTCATGCTAACTCACCCCGCATGGCACAGAAGAAGGGATACGAGGTCGATTCGTGGCTGGCGCGGCCGGACCCGGCCATGGCCATCGTCCTGCTTTACGGCCCCGATCGTGGCCTGGTCGCCGAGCGGGCCAAGACCTTCGCGTTGAAGACCGGGCTGCCGCTCGACGACCCTTTCTCAGTGGTCAAGCTGGATGGCGCGGAAGTCGATCGCGACGAAGGCCGTCTGCTCGACGAGGCGCGCACCGTGCCGATGTTTTCCGACCGGCGGCTGCTTTGGGTCCGCAACGCCAGCGGCCAGAAGGCGCTGGCCGACGACATCAAGGCGCTGACGGCGGAGCCGGCGCCGGATGCTCTCATCCTCATCGAGGCGGGCGACCTGAAGAAGGGCACTGGCCTGCGGGCCATCGTCGAGGCAGCCGGGAACGCCATCGCCTTGCCCTGCTACGCCGACGAGGCCCGGGATCTCGACTCGGTGATCGACGACGAGCTGCGCAAGGCCGGCATGTCGATGACGCTCGACGCCCGCCAGGCGCTGCGCCGCAATCTCGGCGGCGACCGTCTGGCCTCGCGCGGCGAGATCGACAAGCTGGTGCTCTACGCCCATGGCAAGAAGGAGATCGACCTCGACGACGTCAACGCCTTGTCCGGCGATGTCTCCGGCGCCTCCTTCGACGGCGCGGTCGACGCCATGCTCGACGGCAAGGTCGGAGATTTCGACATTGCCTTCACCCGGCATTGTGCGTCCGGCGGCCATCCTTTCCTGGTGTTGTCCTCGGCGATGCGGCAATTGCAGGCGATCCAGGTCATGCGCGGCCAGATGGAATCCGGCGGCCGCAATGCCGCCTCGGTCGTAGCGGGAGCGCGCCCGCCGGTCTTCTTCTCGCGCCGCAAGCTGGTGGAAAAGACGCTTGAGCGCTGGAACAGCGAAGCCCTCGGCCGCGCGCTCAACCGGCTGCAGACCGCTGTGCTGCAAACGCGCAAGCGGCCCGACCTGTCGGAGGCGCTGGCCCGTCAGGCGCTGCTCGGCATCGCGGTGGAAAGCGCGAGATTGGCGCAGAGGTAGGCGATCAGCCAACCTCCCCTTGTGAGGCGATTGGCCGGCGCCTTCGGCTATCGCGGGCGCCGCAAAAAAGAAGAGGCCGGCGCAGCGGCCGGCCCCCCTTGTTGTGCCTATCACCAATATATCAGCCGAGATCTAAGCTTAAGCCACAACTTTATTAGTCGGCTAATTCCACCTAATCAGCAACTTATCGGTCGTCCTTCAGCCGCCGGCACAACTCATCGAGCTGATCCAGCGACCGGTAGTCGACCCGCAGCGTGCCGCCCTTGGCCTTATGCTCGATCGAGACAATCATGCCGATCGTGTCGGTCATCAGCTTTTCCAAGGCCAGCGTGTCGGGATCCTTTTCCGGCGCGCTCGGCGCGGACCTTACTTTGGCGGGTGTCGGTCCCGCGGGCATTTGCGCCAACGCCTCGGCCTGGCGCACCGAAAGCCCCTCCTCGACGATGCGCTTGGCGAGCCCCGCCGGATCTCCGGCCGTGACCAGCGTGCGGGCATGTCCGGCCGACAACGCGCCGTCGACCAGCATGTCGCGGATGACGTCAGGCAGCTTCAGGAGCCTCAGCGTGTTGGCGACGTGGCTGCGGCTCTTGCCGATCACCTGGCCGAGATCGGCCTGCGTGTAGCCATGCTCGTCGATCAGCTGCTGATAGCCTTGCGCTTCTTCGACCGGGTTGAGATCGGCGCGCTGCACGTTCTCGATGATTGCGAGCTCCAGCGCGGTGCGGTCGTTGACGTCGCGCACGATGAGCGGGATTTCGGTCAGCCCCGCGCGCTGCGCGGCGCGCCAGCGCCGCTCGCCGGCGATGATCTCGTAGCGGCCGGGCTGCGACGGCGAGGGCCGCGCCACCACCGGCTGCACCACGCCATGCTCGCGGATCGACTGGGCGAGGTCGGTGAGTTCGGCGTCGCCGAAATGCCGGCGCGGGTTCTTCGGGTTCGGACTGACGAACTCGATCGGCACCTTGCCATCCGCCGCGACCGCGCTCGGCTTTTCGGCCGCTGCCGGACGATCGATCTCGCCGATCAGCGCCGCGAGGCCGCGGCCCAGTCTTTTTCTCGATTGGTCTTCGCTCATTATTCCGTCCAGATCGTTTCGGAGTCGAATCGGCTACTGATTAGTGAAATTCGGCCTGCGCTATTCAGGCGGCGCGCAGCTTGCGCTCGCGGCGGATCACTTCCGACGCAAGCTGCAGATAGGCCTGGCTGCCGGAACATTTGAGATCGTAAAGGATTGCCGGCTTGCCGTAGGACGGCGCTTCGGAAACGCGCACGTTGCGCGGGATGATCGTCTCGTAGACCTTGTCGCCCATATGCGCGCGCACATCCTGCACCACCTGGTTGGCGAGGTTGTTGCGGCCATCGAACATGGTGAGCACGATGCCCTGGATGGTGAGGTCCGGATTGATCGTGCCGCGCACCTGCTCGACCGTTTCGAGCAATTGGCTAAGGCCTTCCAGCGCGAAGAACTCGCATTGCAGCGGCACCAGAACGGAATCGGCCGCCGCCATTGAATTCAAAGTCAAAAGATTGAGCGACGGCGGGCAGTCGATCAGCACATAGCCGAACGGCGCCGCGCGCGCGGCTGCCGCACGCAGCGCATTGCGCAGGCGCAGCACCCGGTCTGGCGCCGAGGCGATCTCCATTTCGATGCCGAGCAGATCGAGGGTTGAGGGCACGATGGACAAGCCCGGCACCGCCGTCGGCACCGCGGCCGCCTCCAGCTCGAGTTCGCCGGTCAGCACGTCATAGGACGAGACGGTGCGATCCTTGCGTTCGATGCCGAGCCCGGTGCTGGCATTGCCCTGCGGATCGAGGTCGACGATCAGCACGCGCTCCCCGATCGCGGCCAGCGCCGTCGCCAGATTGATCGCCGTGGTCGTCTTGCCGACGCCACCCTTCTGGTTGGCAACGGTGATGATACGCGGTCCAGTTTTCATGGGTCGATGCCAGTGATTCATTGCGGGGTCGCCGGGTGCAGATCGGTGATTTCCAGAATGACGCCATGAGCGTCCGTCATGCTTGGATGTTCTACCAGATCGAAGGTCCAGCGGTGAGCGCTTTCTTCCACTTCGGCCCGGTAATCCCGGCCTTTGTGAAAAAGCGAACGCGCGCCCTTGGTCAGCCAGGGTGCGGCAAGATCGAGCAGGTCCGGAAGCGCCGTCAATGCCCGCGCGGTAACGACTTCCGGTGCAGAAACAAGTGGATAGCTGTCATCGATGCGTCGCGCCAGCACGCGCGCCGGTAGGCCGAATTGGCCGACGACCGATTGCAGGAACGACGCCTTCTTGCGGTTGCTTTCAACCAGATCGATCGTGGCGCCCGGCCGCTCTGCAAGCAGAAAACCGAGTACCAATCCGGGAAAGCCGCCGCCCGAGCCGAGGTCGACCCAGCGCATTGCGGTCGGCGCGATTCGCGCAAGCTGGGCGCTGTCCAGGATGTGGCGGCGCCAGACGTCGTCTAGCGTCGATGGCGCCGCCAGATTGATGCTGCGGTTCCATTTTTGAAAATGCCGCTCGAAGGCCTGCAGCCGCTCGAATGTTTCACGTGAAACCGGACCCGCTGCCTTCTGCAGGTCCGCCCAGGCATCGCCACTCACGCGACCGACCTTCGTGCAGCCAGCTCGGCATTGCGAACATGCGCGACAATGATCGCCAGAGCCGCTGGCGTCATGCCTTCCATGCGCTGCGCGTCGGCAATCGAGCGCGGCCGGCGTGCCTTCATCTTCTGCTTCAGCTCATTGGAAAGGCCTGGCACGTCGGCGAAGTCGATGGTCTCCGGAATGAGCCGCGATTCCTCGTGCCTGATCTGCGCCACGTCAGCCTGTTGGCGCTCGAGATAGACGGAATATTTCGCCTCGATCTCAAGCCGCTCTGCCGTGTTGGGGTCGAGTTCGCCAAACCGCGGCTCGATCCGCGTCAGCCAGACCATGTCGACGCCGGGATAGGCGAGAAGGTCGTAGGCGGAACGCCGAACGCCGTCCCGGTTGATCTCCAGTCCATGCCGCGCGGCTTCATTGGGCGTGAAGGCGATCGACTTTGCCAGCGCGCGCGCAGCGTCGAGCTCCACACTGATCGCGCCGAAACGTTGCATCCGCTCGGAGGAGACGATCCCCAAGCGGTCGGCCAGCGGCGTCAGCCGCTCGTCGGCATTGTCGGCGCGCAGCGAAAGCCGGAACTCCGCCCGCGAAGTGAACATGCGATAGGGTTCGGCGATGCCGCGGCTGGTGAGGTCGTCGATCATCACGCCGACATAGGCTTCGGTGCGGCTGAGCACGAACGGCTCGCCTGACGATGCCCTGCGCGCGGCGTTGATGCCGGCAACGAGGCCTTGCGCGCCGGCTTCCTCGTAGCCGGTGGTGCCGTTGATCTGCCCCGCCAAAAAAAGCCCGGCGACGCGTTTCGTCTCCAGCGTCGGCTTGAGCTCGCGCGGGTCAACATGGTCATATTCGATGGCGTATCCCGGCTGCAGCATCGTCGCCCGTTCCAGGCCGGGGATCGTCTTCAACATGTCGAGTTGCACCTCTTCCGGCAGCGAGGTCGAGATGCCGTTCGGATAGACGGTGTCGTCGTCGAGGCCCTCCGGCTCGAGGAAGATCTGGTGACCCTCGCGGTCGCCGAACTTGACGATCTTGTCCTCGATAGAGGGACAGTAGCGCGGCCCAACGCCTTCGATCGAGCCGGAATACATCGCCGAACGCTTCAAATTGAGGCGAATCAACTCATGTGTCGCCTGCGTAGTGCGTGTGATACCGCAGTTGATCTGCGGGTTCGCGATGCGGTCTGTCATCAGCGAGAACGGCACCGGCTGATCGTCTGCGGCCTGGCGTTCCAGCGAGGCCCAATCGATGGTGCGGCCGTCGAGGCGAGGGGGCGTCCCGGTCTTCAGCCGCCCGAGCTTGAAACCGGCCCGCGCCATCGTCGCCGAGAGCCCATGGCTCGCCTGCTCGTTCATCCGGCCGGCGACGATCTTCTTCTCTCCTATATGGATCAGCCCGCGCAGGAACGTGCCGGTCGTCAGCACCACGGCGCCGCAGGCGAACCGCCTGTCACCGGAGACCAGCACGGCCGCAACCCGACCGTCCTCGATCTCGAAGTCCAGGACTTCGCCTTCCACCACGTCGAGATTGGCCTGCTCGCGGATCGCCGCCTGCATGGCAAGACGATAGAGCTTGCGGTCGGCCTGGGTCCGCGGCCCACGCACCGCTGGGCCCTTGCGGCGGTTCAGCAGGCGGAATTGGATGCCGGCGGCGTCCGCGATGCGGGCCATCAACCCGTCCATGGCGTCGATCTCGCGCACGAGATGACCCTTGCCGAGGCCACCGATGGCCGGATTGCAGGACATGACGCCGATCGTCTCGAAGCGCAGCGTCACCAGCGCCGTCCGGGCGCCGGCGCGCGCAGCCGCGCTCGCCGCTTCGCATCCGGCATGGCCGCCGCCCACCACCACCACGTCATAGTGATTGGTCATTGCAAGAATCCGTTTCAGAGATGCTTTGACACATGTCCCCGCCAGCCTCCGCTGTCAAGGATGCAGTCCGTTGCGGAGGTGATCGCCGGGATGGGGCTGCGTGCCAGTGGTCTGCCTGTCCGACCTCGTCCCGCATAGAAGGCAGTCGCTTATCCCACGGACGATTTTTCACTTCTCAAGCGCTGCGAATCGGCGCCGTTGGCTTTAGTGGCCAGCCGTCCTTGCCTTCTACGAGGCAGGCAATGAGGGGCAGCGCCGTTTGGCCCTTGATTTATTGGCACGCCACGCGTCTGGAGCCGGACTCGTTTCACGTGAAACACCCATCCGCCACATCCTGTCGCTGTTTCACGTGAATCTCCCGCGCCCGTAGCCGCCCCGCGTTTCACGTGAATCATTTGCCGATGCAGAACTGTGAAAAGATGACGTCCAGCATATCCTCGACATCGACAGCGCCGACAATACGCCCGAGCCGATCCGTGGCCACCCGCAAGTCTTCCGCGCGCAGCTCCAGGCTTTGCCCCGACAGTGCCGCCGAGAGGAAATACTTCGCCTCTTTCAGCAACTCGACATGGCGGAGCCTCGACGGCAAGATATCACCGGCCCCTCCGACTGCGGCGGCGGCACGACCCGCAATCTCGTCCAGCAGTTCCGAAATTCCGGTACCTTCCTTGGAAGAGAGGGCCAAATCATAGGCCCCTCTACGCGCTCCCATGAGATCGGTTTTGGTCCCGATCCTGAGGAGCGGAACACCTGTCGGAACCGCGCTGACGGGCTGTGGATCGACCATATCCTCCAGCAGCAAAACCAGGTCGGCGCCACCGGCCTTGGCACGCGCTCGTTCGATGCCGATCGTCTCCACCTTGCCGGCGGCGTCGCGCAGGCCTGCCGTATCGACGACCCGCACTCTCATCCCGTGGAGGTCCAGCACCACCTCCAGCAGGTCGCGCGTGGTGCCCGGCTCGTCGGTGACGATTGCCGCCTCGCGTTGGGCCAGGGCGTTGAACAGACTCGACTTGCCGGCGTTCGGCGCGCCGAGGATGACGACCTCGAAGCCATCGCGAATGATCTCGGCCGCCTTGAACCCCTGAATATGGCGTTCGATCTCGTCGGCCATCGCCGCCACATCGGTCCAGACCGCCTTCGAGACCGAACCCGGCACATCCTCCTCGTCGGCGAAGTCGATTTCCGCCTCGATCATTGCCCGAGCATGGATCAACCGCCGGCGCCACCCCGAATAGAGCTCACTCTGCGCGCCCTCGGCATTACGCACGGCAAAGCGTCGCTGCGCCTCCGTCTCGGCATTGACGAGGTCCGCCAGCGCCTCGGTCTCGACCAGATCGAGCTTGCCGTTGAGAAAGGCGCGCCGCGTGAATTCGCCAGGCTGGGCATGTCTGACGCCGGCAAAGCCGGTGAGCGTTTCCAGCATTTTTGCCGCAACGGCGCGGCTGCCGTGTACATGGAACTCGCCAACGTCCTCGCCGGTGAAGCTCCCAGGCTCAGGAAAGAACACGACAAGCCCGTGATCGATGACCGAACCGTCGGATGCCATCAGCTTGCGCAAAGTGGCAAAGCGATCCTTAATACCGCCGCCGGCAATCGTTTCTATTACGAATCGAGTCTTCGGGCCGGAGATGCGGATCACGGCGATGCCGGCGGGCAGGCGACCGCTCGACAGCGCTACGATAGATTCCTTCGAGGTTGCCATTTGCCCGACCTGCCGAACCACCCTAGGTATCTTTTTTCAAGCGCCGTGCCGGACGTCAGCCGTAGCTTTCCCGGAATTGCCTGCTTATCAACCAAGCCGAGCCGCTCATTGTGACCTTGCCCGCGCGAAACCTGCTTGCCGAAGAGGCCAGCCCCTATCTGCAGCAGCACAGCGACAATCCCGTGCATTGGCGGGGCTGGTCTCCGGCCGCCCTTGCCGAGGCGAAGGAACTCGGACGGCCGATCCTGCTGTCCATCGGCTATGCCGCCTGCCACTGGTGCCATGTCATGGCCCATGAAAGCTTCGAGAACGTTGCCGTCGCCGCCGTCATGAACCGCCTCTTCGTCAATATCAAGGTCGATCGCGAGGAGCGCCCGGATATCGACCAGATCTACATGGCGGCACTCCATGCCATGGGCGAGCAGGGCGGCTGGCCGCTGACCATGTTCCTCACGCCCGATGGCAAGCCTTTCTGGGGCGGCACCTATTTTCCGCGCGAGGCGCGCTATGGACGGCCGGGCTTTGTCCAGGTGCTGGAGGCGGTCGACAAGGCCTGGCGCGAGAAGCAAGAGAGCCTCGGCCAAAGCGCCGACGCGCTGACGACCCATGTCGAGCAGCGGCTGACCGGCGCGAAGGGAAAGGCGGTGCTCGACCGCGGCACGCTTGCCGATCTTGCCGGCCGCATCGAGGGCATGATCGACCCCGATCTCGGCGGCTTGCGCGGCGCGCCGAAATTCCCCAACGCGCCCTTCATGCACAGTCTGTGGCTGTCCTGGCTGCGCGACGGCCAGACCGCCCATCGCGACGCCGTGCTCATCAGCCTGGAAAAAATGCTCGCCGGCGGCATCTACGACCATGTCGGCGGCGGTCTCAGCCGTTACTCGACCGATGCCGAATGGCTGGTCCCGCATTTCGAGAAGATGCTTTACGACAACGCCCAGCTCATCCGCATGTGCAATTGGGCCTTTGCAGCAACAGGCAATGAGTTGTTTCGGAAGCGAATCGAGGAAACCGTGGCCTGGCTGCTGCGGGAAATGCAGGTCGAGGGCGGCGCCTTCGCCGCCAGCCTCGATGCCGATAGCGAAGGCGCGGAGGGGTTGTTCTACACCTGGAGCGGAGAAGAAGTTGAAGCCGCACTCGGTGCTGATTCCGCTCGCTTCTTCCAATATTTCGAGCTCGCCGCTCCGCATGGCTGGGAAGGCAAGCCCATCATCCGCCAGAGCGAGGCACAGCAGCGCCAGGGGATCAGCGATGACGCTCAGCTCGCAGCGCTGAAGGCGAAATTGCTAGCTGCCAGGGAAAATCGCGTCAGGCCCGGCCGCGACGCCAAGGCGCTTACCGATTGGAACGGATTGATGATTGCGGCCCTCGCGGAAGCGGGCCGCTCCTTCGGGCGAGCCGGCTGGGCCGACGCCGCCGTCAAGGCCTTCGCCCACATCGTCGAAGCCAGCAAGGACGGCCGCCTGCCGCATTCGATGCTCGGCGACAAGAAGCTTTTCCCGGCGCTGTCGAGCGACTATGCCGCCATGACCAACGCGGCGATCGCGCTGTTCGAGGCAACCGGCAGTTCTGCCTATATGGACCATGCCCGGCAGTTCATCGATCGGCTCGACCGCTGGCATCAGGATCCTGAAAAGACCGGCTATTATCTGACGGCGTCCGACAGCGTCGATGTGCCGATCCGTATCCGCGGCGATGTCGATGAGGCAATCCCCTCCGCCACCGGCCAGATCGTCGAGGCGCTGGTCCGGCTCTCGTCCCTTACCGGCGATCACGATCTTTGGGCAAAGGCATGGACGACAGCCGAACACGCCATGGGTCGCGCCGCGCAGCAAGCCTACGGCCAGGCCGGCATCATCAACGCGTGCGCGCTGGCGCTCGAACCGCTGAAGCTCGTCATCATAGACAAGCTTGATTCCTCAAGCCTTGTTCCGGTGGCGAATCGAAGTTCCGATCCACGCCGGGTCGATGTCGTACTGCCCATCGGTACGGAAGCGAATCAACCGCTTTTGCCGGGCGGCGTGCTGCCGCCGACGGACAAGCCGGGAGCCTGGTTCTGCAGCGGACAGACATGCCTGCCGGCGGTTACGGATGCGGGCGAGTTGGAGAAGCTGTTGCGGCGGAAATAAACAGCTTCGTCTCCTCGGTTTGACCCAGGATCTATGTCGCGGCGCTTCCGACGAATGCGGCGGTGCGGAATCTGCACCGCCGCAAAGCTCAAAAAACAACGGCATGGACTTAGGGTTCTGCGCAGCGTCGCCTCGCTCCTTGCTCCGTCTTGTATGCCGAAGAAAGGACCGGTCCCTCGGCGCCCGATCAGGTATTCATCGAATCGAAGAAATCCGCGTTGGTCTTGGTCTGCTTGAGCTTGTCGATGAGGAATTCGATCGCATCGGTCGTTCCCATCGGCGCAAGGATCCGGCGCAGCACGAAGATCTTCTGCAGATCCGAACGCGGCACCAGAAGGTCCTCCTTGCGGGTCCCGGACTTGAGGATGTCGATCGCCGGGTAGATGCGTTTGTCGGCCACCTTGCGGTCGAGCTGGATCTCACAGTTACCGGTGCCCTTGAACTCTTCGAAGATGACTTCGTCCATGCGGCTGCCGGTGTCGATCAGCGCGGTGGCGATGATGGTCAGCGACCCGCCTTCCTCAATGTTGCGGGCGGCGCCGAAGAAGCGCTTCGGACGCTGCAGCGCGTTGGCGTCGACACCGCCGGTCAACACCTTGCCGGATGACGGCACCACGGTGTTGTAGGCGCGTCCGAGGCGGGTGATGGAATCGAGCAGGATGACGACATCGCGCCCATGCTCGACCAGGCGCTTGGCCTTCTCGATCACCATTTCGGCGACCTGCACATGGCGCGCTGCCGGTTCGTCGAAGGTCGAGGAAATGACTTCGCCCTTGACCGAGCGCTGCATGTCGGTGACTTCCTCCGGACGCTCGTCGATCAGAAGAACGATCAGGTAGCATTCCGGATGATTGGCGGTGATCGAGTGCGCGATGTTCTGCAACAGCACCGTCTTACCGGTGCGCGGCTGAGCGTTGATCAGCGCGCGCTGGCCCTTGCCGATCGGCGCCACCAGGTCGATCACACGCGGCGAGATGTCCTTGGTCGGGGGATTGTCGACCTCCATCTTCAGCCGCGAGGTCGGGTAGAGCGGCGTCAGGTTGTCGAAGTGGATCTTGTGCCGGATCTTCTCCGGATCATCGAAATTGATCGTGTTGACCTTGAGCAGCGCGAAATAACGCTCGCCCTCTTTCGGGCTGCGGATCGGCCCTTCGACCGTATCGCCGGTCTTCAGCGAAAAGCGCCTGATCTGCGACGGTGAAATATAGATATCGTCGGGACCCGGCAGGTAATTGGCGTTGGCCGAGCGCAGGAAGCCGAAACCGTCCTGCAGTACCTCGACCACGCCTTCGCCGATGATCTCGACGTCCTGGATGGCGAGCTTCTTCAGGATCGCGAACATCAGCTCCTGCTTGCGCATGACGCTGGCGTTCTCCACCTCGAGCGATTCGGCGTAAGCGATCAGCTCCGGCGGCTTCTTGTTTTTGAACTCTGCGAGTTTCATTTCTTGCATTAGATGGACTCTGGGTAGGCTTTGGGGAGAAAAAATCGGCTGGATGCGACAAATGCCGGGCGCGGCCGAAAGCGAGAAAGGGGCGGCGCATGACGGGAAGGAAGACCCGTCTTTTATCGTCGGTCGCCTGAAAGAGCAAGCCGCCTTTTGCCGGGTATGGGGAAGCCTCAGAACGGCTTCACGATGACCAGGATGACGATGACGATCATCAGCAATGTGGGGAGTTCATTGACGATCCGCCAGTGCCTCGCCGGCTTTTCGTTCTTGTCCTCGGCAAATTTTCTCACCGCGCCGGCGAGATAGCCGTGCAGACCCGAAAGCAGCAGCACGGCGAGGATCTTGGCGTGCAGCCAGCCGCCCTGGAAACCGAAGCCCTTCCAGGCGAGCCAAAGCCCGAACACCCAGGTCACGGTCATCGCCGGGTTGATGATGGCGCGCAGCAGCCGGCGCTCCATCACCTTGAAGGTCTCGGACTGCACGGAGCCTTTCTCGGCGTCGACATGATAGACGAAAAGCCGAGGCAGATAGAGCATCCCGGCCATCCAGGCGATGACGGCAATCACATGGATTGCCTTCGCCCAGGGATAGAAGCTGTCCGGCGCCACAAGGAAGAGCAGGGCGGTCAGGACGACCAGCAGGACGATGCCGATCAACATGCGCTTCATCGCCTGGCCGGCGCTGTTCTCGTTGATCGTCTCTGTCATCGATGGCTCCGCACCATTTTCACCATGGCCTCGACATGTGCCACAGGCGTTTCCGGCGTGATGCCGTGGCCGAGATTGAAGATCAGCGGCCCGTTGCCCAGCGTGCGAAGGATGGCGTCGACGCCGTCGGCCAGCGCCCTGCCGCCGGCAACCAGGCGAAGCGGATCGAGATTGCCCTGCACCGCGCCTTCGCTTTGCAATTCCTTTGCCATCGACAGCGGCACGGTCCAGTCGAGCCCGAGCCCGGTGATCCCGGTCTTCTTCCTGTAATCGCGATAGCGCTCGCCGGCGCCCTTGGGAAACCCGATCACCGGAACATCCGGACGCGCGGCCTCCACTTGCCGGACAATCTCGGCAACGGGCTCGATGCAAAACGCCTCAAAGGACGCTTCATCGAGAACGCCCGACCAAGAATCGAAAATCTGCACCACATCGGCGCCGGCGTCGATCTGGCGGATGAGATAGGCGGCCGAATGGTCGGCCAGTATCCTCAGGAGCCGTGCAAGGGCCTCCGGCTCGCGATAGGCGAAAAGCCTAGCCGGTCCCTGGTCCGGTGTGCCGTGGCCGGCAATCATATAGGTCGCCACCGTCCAGGGCGCGCCGCAGAAGCCGATCAAGGTCGTTTCCACCGGAAGCTTCGCACGCAGACGGCGGACGGTTTCGTAGACCGGTTCGAGATTCACGTGAAACGTTTCGCCGTCCAGGCCCTCGATTTCGGCCGACGCAATCGGCTTGAGGATCGGCCCGTATCCCTCTTCGAAGCGGACATCTCGTCCCAGCGCATCGGGCACAACCAGGATATCGGAGAACAGGATCGAAGCATCGAAGCCGAAGCGCTCGATCGGCTGCAGCGTCACCTCGACGGCAAGATCCGGATCATAGCAGAGATCGAGGAAAGAACCGGCCCGCTTCCGGGTCTCGCGATACTCCGGCAGATAACGCCCTGCCTGACGCATCATCCAGAGCGGCGGCGGTGAAACCGTCTCGCCCTTGAGGACGTCCAGCATGATCCGTTTCCCAGCCATCCAGTGCTCGCCCTCTCCAGGTCTCTTAAATCAAATATCTATTTTAAAAGAGTCTTCTGATTCTAAGAGTCTGTTGGTTGTGGTGGTTGCGACCTGTCCCGCCTGCCGCTCGAAAAGGCCAGTCAGCATATTGTCGCGCAGCCGCTTTCTCAATTTGGAGCGATCTGGGGACGAACTGGATTCAGGCTTTCGAGTCAGCGCCTTGGCTCTTCTGCTGCGGACCTCGAGCTGTGGATGATATCGGCCAAGAAAAGTTGATCCCCGGTTTTGTCCCCAGCGCCCCGACAAAGCCTACAGCGGGGCGAATTGTGGACAAGGTGGCATCTGATACAGTCGCCTTCGACGTCACGACCTTTCTGTCCAACCTTGTCCACATCTGCCCACAGTCTGGAACCAACTCTTGTGAACAAACCCCAGAGCTTCTTCCATCTGCATCTGATTTCCGACGCCACCGGCGAGACGCTGCTGGCGGCAGGCCGCGCCGCCTCCGCGCAATATAAGGACGCGCGCGCCATCGAGCACATCTATCCGCTGATCCGCACGGAAAAGCAGGTCGCGAAGGTGTTCGAGGATATCGAGGAGGAGCCCGGCATCATTCTCTACACCGTCGTCGACCAGAAGCTCGCGCGCAGCATCGACGAGCGCTGCGCCACCATGGGCCTGCCCTGCGTCTCGGTGCTGGAGCCCGTGCTCAGCGTCTTCCAGTCCTATCTCGGCACGCCGGCCGGCCGGCGCGTCGGCGCCCAGCATGTGCTCGACGCCGAATATTTCCGCCGCATCGATGCGCTGAACTTCACCATGGAGCATGACGACGGCCAGTTGCCGGCCAACATGGACGATGCCGATGTCGTGCTGATCGGCATCTCGCGCACCTCCAAGACGCCGACGAGCATCTATCTCGCCAATCGCGGAATCAAGACCGCCAACATTCCGATCGTGCTCGGCGTGCCGCTGCCGGAAAGCCTGATCAACGCCAGGACGCCGCTGATCGTCGGCCTCGTCGCCACGGCCGAGCGCATCTCGCATGTCCGCCAGAACCGCATCCTCGGCAACAGCAACAACTACGTGCCGACCGACTATGTCGACCGCGCCGCCATCGCCGAGGAGCTCGCCTATGCGCGTCAGCTCTGCACCAGGCATGGCTGGCCGATGATCGACGTCAGCCGGCGCTCGATCGAGGAAACCGCGGCGGCCATCGTTGCCCTGCGGGGCAAGACGCGCTAGGGCAGGCGGTATAAGTGAGCATTCCGTCCTGAGAGAAGGTGGCTCGGCGCATAGCGCCGAGACGGATGACGGGCGCTGGACGGATCGCAACCGTTGGTGAACCAGTATGGCCGGCAAAATCGTCCTCGCTTCGGGCAGCCCGTTCCGCAAGGCAATGCTTATAAATGCCGGGCTCGACATCGAGGCGGTGCCGGCAGACGTCGACGAGCGCGCGCTCGAGGCGCCCTTGCAGGACAGCGGCGTCTCTCCCGAAGATGTCGCTTCGATCCTTGCCGAAGCCAAGGCGACCGAGGTCAGCGAGCCCCGGCCGGGCGCGCTGGTGCTCGGTTGCGACCAGACGCTGTCGCTTGGCGACGAAATTTTCCACAAGCCGGCCGATATGGAAGGCGCGCGGAGGCATCTCTTGGCCTTGTCGGGCAAGACCCATCAACTGAACAGCGCCGCCGTCCTCTGCCGAGATGGCGAAGTGCTGTGGCGCCATGTCGGCATCGCCAGCCTCACCATGCGTAAGCTCGATCCCGCCTTCATCGGCCGCCACCTGGCGCGCGTCGGTTCCAAGGCGCTGGCGAGTGTCGGCGCCTACCAGATCGAGGGCGAGGGCATCCAGCTCTTCGAAAGGATCGAGGGCGACTATTTCACCATCGTCGGCCTGCCGCTGTTGCCGGTGCTGAAGGAGCTGCGCGCATTGGGAGCGATCGATGGTTGAGAAGCGGGCCTTCGTCACCGGCCACCCGATCGCGCATTCGCGCTCGCCCAAGATCCACCGCCACTGGCTGGAGGAATACGGCATCGACGGCAGCTACCAGGCTATCGACGTTCGGCCGGAGGATTTCGCAGCATTCCTGAAATCGCTGGACGAGAATGGCTATCGCGGCGGCAATGTCAGCATCCCGCACAAGGAAGCAGCCTACGCCTTGGTCGAACGCCGCGACGAGGCCGCCGAAGCCATCGGCGCGGTCAACACGCTGTGGCTGGAAGACGGCGTGCTGTGGGGCGGCAATACCGACGCTCTCGGCTTTGCCGGCAATCTCGATGAACATGCCCCCGGCTGGGCGGCGAATGGTCCGGCCGTGGTGTTGGGCGCGGGCGGTGCCTCCCGCGCCGTCATCTACGCCCTGAAGGACCGAGGTCTCAACGACATCCGCATCGTCAACCGTACGCTGGCAAGGGCTGAGGAACTCGCCGACCGGTTCGGCGCCGGGGTTTCGGCGCATGGCGCCGGCGCGGTCGGCGAATTGCTTTCCGACGCCGGCCTGCTCATCAACACCACCGCGCTCGGCATGCATGGCAACGAGACCCTCGCCGCCGATCCGGCCGGTCTGCCCGGCCATGCCATCGTCACCGACATCGTCTATGTACCGCTGGAGACGCCGCTGCTTGCTGCCGCCAGGGCGCGCGGCCTGAAGACGGTCGATGGCCTCGGCATGCTGCTGCACCAGGCCGTGCCCGGCTTCGAGCGCTGGTTCGGCAAGCGGCCGCAGGTGACGCCGCAATTGCGGCGCATGATCGTCGCCGACATCGAAGCGCATTGACATGATCGTGCTCGGCCTCACCGGATCGATCGGGATGGGCAAGTCGACCACGGCAAAGATGTTCGCCGAGGCCGGCGTTCCGGTGCATGATTCCGACGAGACCGTGCATCGCCTCTATGCCGGCAAGGCAGCACCCCTGGTCGAACGAGCCTTTCCCGGCACGACAAAAGCGGGCGTGGTCGATCGCGCAAGGCTGGCCGAGACAGTGCTGGGCGATCCCGCCGCGCTGAAAAAGCTGGAGGCGATCATCCATCCGCTGGTACGGGCCGACGCCGATGCATTTTTGGCTCGGCAT
>NZ_RZSN01000093.1:0-22737 GCF_003997315.1 Mesorhizobium sp. M1A.F.Ca.IN.020.04.1.1 | reverse complement strand
GCTCGACCGCGCCGGCCTCGCCTGGCGCATGGCGTTCTCGAGTCCCAGCCTCGGCGGCATCTGGGCGGCGGTCGCCGCGGGTCTCGGGCTGACGATCCGCACCGATATCGGCCTGCCAGCCACTGTCAGGGCGATCGCGCCGGGCGTGCTCGGGCTGCCGCTCCTGCCGATGATGGCGCTGCATCTGCACCAGAAGGATGCCGAGCTCGATCCGGTGGCGGCACGGCTGGCAGAGATATTGCTGGAGGCGGCGGTGGATACGCTGCCGGAGGGAGCGCGTTTCGGCGAGGGCTTGCGAGCGGTCGCGTAGGATTCCACGCTATTCTTCATCCTCGAGCGGAGCAAGGAGCAAAGCGACACGGCACAGACCCGCGAATGACGACGGGAGGGGCGCTGCCGACCCTTTCCAACAAAGGGCTCAGCGCTTCTTCGCCCGACCTGCGAAAGGATTCTCCGAGGTGCGCAGCGCCATGCGGATCGGCACGCCGGGCATGTCGAAAGCCTCGCGCAGGCTGTTCGAGAGGTAGCGGACATAGGATTGCGGCATCGCGTCCGGGCGCGAGCAGGAGACGACGAAACCCGGCGGCCGGGTTTTTGCCTGCGTGACATATTTGATCTTCAGCCGGCGGCCGGCGACGGCGGGCGGCGGATGATGCGCCAGAATGCCTTCTAGCCAGCGGTTGAGCTTGCCGGTCGAGACGCGGCTGTTCCAGACCTTGTGCGTCTTGATGACGGCGTCCATCAGCCGATCGAGGCCGCGCCCGGTCTCGGCAGAGACCGTCACCGCCTGAATGCCGCGCACTTGGGGAAGCAACCGCTCGGTCTTTTCGCGCAGCTCGGCCAGAAGCTCCTGCGGGTTGTCGATCAGGTCCCATTTGTTGAAGGCGATCACCGGCGCGCGGCCCTCGCGAATGATCAGGTCGGCGATTTGCAGGTCCTGCTTCTCGAAGGGGATGGTGGCGTCGAGCACGATGATGACGATCTCGGCGAAGCGGATAGCGCGCAGGCCATCCTGCACCGAAAGCTTCTCGAGCTTTTCCTGGACTTTGGACTTGCGCCGCATGCCGGCGGTGTCGAACAGCTTTATCCGGCGGCCGCGCCAGTCCCAGTCGACCGAGATGGAATCGCGGGTGATGCCGGCCTCGGGTCCGGTCAGCAGCCGCTCCTCGCCGATCAGCGCATTGATCAGCGTCGACTTGCCGGCATTGGGGCGGCCGACCACGGCTATGCGCAGCGGCTTGGTCTCGTCATAGGCCGGCTCGGCGTCGGGGTCGGCGATATCCTCGCCGATAAGCACCTCGCTCACGGCGATCTCATCGCCCGGCTGTTGCGCGTCCTCGCCGAAGGCGCGTTCCTCGCCGAGTGCCGCGATCACCGCATCGCGCAGATCGGGCATGCCTTGGCCATGCTCGGCCGAGACGGGGATCGGCTCGCCGAGGCCGAGTTCCCAGGCTTCCAGCATGCCGCCTTGCGCGCCTCGCGCTTCCGCCTTGTTGGCCACCAGCACCACCGGCTTGCCGGATTTGCGGACCACGTCGGCGAAGGTCCGGTCGTCGGGCATCAGGCCCGACTTGGCATCGACGGTGAAGAAGATCAGGTCGGCCTCGCGGATGGCGATCTCGGTCTGCTGGCGCATGCGGCCGGGCAGCGTCGAGGCCGCCGCATCCTCGAAGCCGGCGGTGTCGATGACGTCGAAGTGAAGATCGTAAAGCTTGGCGGCATGGACGCGACGATCGCGCGTCACGCCCGGCGTGTCGTCGACAAGCGCCAGCTTCTTTCCCACCAGCCGATTGAAAAGAGTCGATTTGCCGACATTAGGCCGGCCGATGATGGCGACTTTGAACGTCATCCGGGGTCACGAAGCGTTGCCCGACCCGCGGATCAGCTCGGACATCAACTGCGCCCGCTGGCGCGCATTGCGCGGGGCGCCGTCATCCGAAGCGATCTGGTCGAACAGTTTCAGCGCATCCGCCGACTTGCCTTCCTTCCAGGCGGCAAGGCCGAGCGCCTCACGCGCCGAGCTGCGCAGCGGATTGGTGTCGGCGGTGAGCGCCTCGACACGGCTGGAAACATCGGCAAACGAGCCGTGATCGACCAGCAGCAGCGCCGCTCTCAATCGCGCCATGTCGCGGATGCCTGCGGGAATGGCGCTGTCGGCCGCGACCGCATCGAAATCCTTGACGGCGGCGTCGACGTCTCCCTTGTCGGCCTTGACGGTCGCGGCCCGCATGCGGGCGAGCAGCGGATAGGCGCCATAGCCATCCTTTTCCAGCTGATCGAGGGCAGCGATCGCCTCGTCGTTCTTGCCGTCATTTGCGAGCTTGAGCGCCTGCGAGAAGGCATCGCCCGACCGGTTGGCGCGGGTCTCGTCCCAGTAGCGGTAGCCGACGAAGGCGGCAGTCGCCACCACGATCAGGATCGCGGCACCGAGCAGGGCAGGACCAAAGCGGTCCCACAGCGCCTGCGCCTGCTCGCGACGAATCTCTTCGTTGACTTCGCGGATAAAACTGTCGTCCGACATCAATCAAAAACCATTGCGGCCCCGGAACGGAGCGCTTCTTGAGCCCCGCGTTTTAGCGAAATTTCGTCGGCATGGAAGGGGGATCGCCGGAAAATCGGCGGAGGCTCCCAGTGCCCCACAGGCCTTGCTGGAACGCATCGATGCTACATTTGGGCGATAGACGGCTTTCCTACAGCCCCAAAGGTTGCCCAAAAGGTTGCCAGTGCCACGTTCGTTCCGCGTCCTTGCGTTCAGCCTCGCCTGGCTTGGCTCCGTTGGGACGGCGCTTGCCGATCCGCCGAAACCGATGGCGGCGAAACCAAAGCAGATCGTGCTTATCTCCTTCGACAGCGCACGCGAGATCTCGCAATGGGAGCGCAGCCGCGCGCTGGCAAAGCGCACCGGCGCGCATTTCACGTATTTTCTGTCCTGCGTCTTCCTGCTCTCGCCGAAAACGCGCGCCGAGTACGTCGCGCCCGGCAAGGGTGCCGGCAAATCGAATATCGGCTTCGCCGCCTCGGAGCAGGATGTCGCGGACCGGCTGCAACAGATCCGGCTCGCGGCCGCCGAAGGTCACGACATCGGCAGTCATGCCTGCGGACATTTCGACGGCAAGGGCTGGAGCAAGGCCAACTGGCTGGCCGAGTTCTCGGCGTTCGGCCGCGTCCTCGAAAACGCCTATGCGATCAACGGCATTTCGCCCGAGCCCTCTGGCTGGCGTGAATTCGCCCGCCATGCCGTGATCGGTTTTCGCGCGCCGTACCTCTCGACCGGCAAGGCGCTTTACGAAGCGCTGCCCGAGGCCGGCTTCCAATATGACGCAAGCGGTGTCTCGAACGGCCCTGCCCTGCCGGCGATGAAGAACGGCACCACTCGCTTTGCATTGCCGCAGATTCCGGAAGGGCCGAAGTCGAAGCGGGTGGTGGCGATGGACTACAACCTCTATGTTCGCCATTCGGGCGGCTTGGAGAAGCCGTCGATGGCGGGCGTGTTCGCCGACCGCGCCTATCGGGCGTTTCGCGCAGCCTTCGATGCGCAATACAACGGCAAACGACTTCCGCTGGGGCTCGGCTTCCATTTCACGCAGATGAATGCCGGCGCCTACTGGAACGCGCTGGAGCGCGTTGCCGGTGAAGTCTGCGTCATGGAGCAGGTCGAATGCATCAGCTTCCGCGACTATATCGAGCGGCAGCGCTCCGGCGATGCACGGGTTGCCGTGGGCGGCTGAGCCGCCCACTTCCAATCTCTTGCCTGGGCGCAATTCCGGACGGAAAGGCGCTCCGCAATTGTTCCGAGTTCAGGCCGGATCCTCCGCGCTCTGCCGCGCGAGATAACGCTGGTCGATGTCTGGCAGCGGCTCGCCTTCCAGCGTCGCCTCGAAGGCGCGCAGGCGCTTGTGCACTGACTGCAGCTCGACGATGGTCGACCAGGAATTCAACAGGAACTGCATCGAATTCGTCACCTTGCCGAAGGCGTTCGAAATCTGGTTCAGCGCACCGAAGGTGATCTTGTGCGCAACCAGCGAGGGCCCGAGGATCAGCAGCGAGAAGATGTTGTCGGCCTGCAGGTAGGTGTACCGGACGACGTTGAAATAGATGTAGTGGAAATAGAGCCTGAAGTAGTTGCGGCGCACATTGTCGAACAGTTCCGTCGTCGTCGCCGGCTGCGCCCGGTCGGGATGGTCTTCGCCGTAGACGAGTTCCTTGCGATAGGCGGCCTCGACGCGCTGGTTGCGGAACTGGAGGCCCGGCAGCTTGATGCCGGCGAGCATCACCGAGGCCGTGCCGAATATGCACCACCCCAGCGCGGCAACGACCAGGGGCTGCGGCACCGCGCCCAGGATCGGCAACTCGGTGATGTGCGCTTGCAGCTGGATCATCACCGGCAGGAAGGCGATGAGGGTCATGATCGACTGGACGAAGCTCGAGCCCAGGTCCTCCATGATCTGCGAGAAGCGCATCGTATCTTCCTGGATGCGCTGCGAAGCGCCCTCGATGTGGCGCAGCCGGCCCCAGTTCGCCATGAAGTAGTCGTTCATCGCCGTGCGCCAGCGGAAGATCCAGTGGCTGACGATAAAGGCGTTGACCACCTGCACGTTCATGCCGACCAGCGCCAGCCAGGAGAAGTCGGCCAACCCCCTGTAGAACTCGATGTCAGTCGATGGCGTCGTTCCGGACATCAGCCCCTGGACATAATCGAAGAAAGGTCCGTACCAGTTGTTGACGGCGACGCTGACCTGCACGTTGAAATAGATGAAGAAGAGAATGACGGCGGTCATCAGGATCGACCAGTTCTGCCACGGATGCGGAGCATACCAGCTCCAGAACGCGTAGAAGATCGCCACACAGGCCACGAAGTACATGTAGAACCACAAGAACGGCTTCGACCATAGAACCGCGATGCCGATGATGGGCGGCGCACCCGCAGCCGCCGGCGGCATGCCGAGGATGGCGCCCAGCTGTTCGCCGCCGAAGAACCAGAACAGGATCGCCGCAAGGCTCCAGAGGGCGGCCGAGGTGAAGAAAAGCTTCGGCTGCGGGAAGAAGGATACGAACACTGTGGCGGGTTTCCTCGGTCTGACCGCAAATCAGCGGCGTTGCTGTTCGGCGGGCATAAGGTCACACATTACTGGGAAAGAAAATGCCCGGCCCGGCGCTCGGCACCGAACAAGACCACAAATCATGGCGATTTTGGTGCAGCCGACCAGGCAACGACGCCGGAGACCAGCAGAGCGGCAGCCGCCATGATCGAGGCGAGCACATAATTGCCCGAGGCCTGGGCGAGCAAGCCGGCGGCGATCGGACCGATGATCTGGCCGAGGCCGAAGGCGGCGGTCATCACCGCGAAGATGCGGCGCGGCGCCTGCGGCGCAAGCTGCCTTGCTGCCTGCAGGCCGAACGCGGTGATGGCGATGAACGTGCCGCCGAGCAAAATGGCAGCCAGAAGCGGCCCGCTGAAACCTTTGACGACGACGCTGGCGGTGACGCCGACCACTTCGACCAGGCAGCTCACGGCATAGGCCGTATAAAGCCCGATCCTGCCGGCGAGCTTTTGCCAGAACCAGGTCGAGGGGAAGCCGGCAAGACCGGCGATCATCCAGACCGAGGCCTCGAAGACACGTCCGCCGCCGTCCTGGCGAACGATGGCGACCAGAAAAGTGGCCGTCACCACATAGCCCAAGCCGAACAGCCCATAGGCAAGGATTATCTTCGTCAGCGATCTATCCTTCGGCAACGCCGGTTCAGGCCCATCGACGCCATTGGCGGGCGTGGCGGAGCCCGCGAGGATCGCGACGAGGAGCAGGCCGACAGCGGAAATTGCTCCCGACCATAGCCAGCCCGCGGGCCAGCCGGCATGGGCCGTGACGAGGATGGCCAGCAGCGCCGAGGACGCCGCAATGCCCAGGCCGACACCGCCGAAATGCAGCGCTTGCAGATCGCCGCGGCCTGCCTTTGCAAGATGGCTGAAGACGATCGACGACATGAAAACCATGACGAAGGCGCTGGCCAGGCCGGCGAGAAAACGAATGGCGAGGAAAGCGGCCATCGTCTCGTTCAGTCCCATCAGAGCCGCGAACACGGCGCTCGCGGCAAGGCTTGCGAACATCAGCAGACGCTCGCGGCCATGCGCCCAGCCGCCGGCCGCGGCGAGCGCGCCAATGAGATAGCCGAGATAGTTAGCGGAAGCGATCCAGCCGGCGTCTGCCGGCGTCAGGTGCAACTCTTCCATCATGCCGGGCAGGATCGGCGTGTAGACGAAGCGGCCGATGCCCATGGCGACGGCGAGAGCCGTCATGCCGGCGAGGGCAACGCGCAAGGGAGATGGCGAAGCGGCTTTCATTGCAGCGCAGCATAAATGTGTGCAAGTGCGAAACAATGCGATTGCATTGGGCCAGGCCGGCTAGGCCCGCCTTCAGCGGCAAGCCGTCTCGTACACCGTGCGGCCGGCCGTGAGCCGGAACGGCATATCGCCGAGCTCGCGCTCCGACATCGAGTCCAGCACCGGATGCGACAGAGGATCGACCGTCCAGCGGGCAATCTCGCCGTCGTCCTGCCAAGCCTGTCTTGGCTCAGCGCCCGAAAGCCCCTTCAGCAAAGAGAAAATCTTCATCGACCTGCCTCCAAGCCCGGTTTGCCTCGCTAGAATCCCCTTTTCTTCGGCACGTTTCAATTGAGATTTGAGACCAGCAAGTTTAGAAAAACTGGATGACGATCCTGAACCGTGTCCACCTCAATGGCTTGCGTGCCGTCGAAACCGTTGCCCGCGTTGGATCGCTTGCCGCGGCGGCTGCCGAACTCAATGTTTCGGTCAGCGCCGTCAGCCAGCAGATCAAGCGCACGGAAAAACAGCTGGGGCAGGCGCTGTTCGAGCGGACGTCCGGCGGACTCGTGACGACGGAATTTGGCATCGTTTTCACGGCCCGGCTGAGCGCCGGCTTCCGCGAGCTTGCGCAAGCGGTGGCGTTGGCCGACGAGGCAACGGAATGTACCCTGGTGGTGTCGGTGGCGCCCGCCTTCGCCTCGAAATGGCTGTTGCCCAGGCTGTCGCGGCATTTTGCCCGCCTTCCCAACGTGCTCTTGCGCATAGACGCTTCAGGCAGGCTCGCCGATCTCGACCATTCCGATATCGACATTGCGATTCGGATGGGCGACGGCGCTTGGCCGGGAGTAAACGCGGAGCTGCTTTTGGCGCAGGAAGTGTTTCCGGTCTGCGTACCAGCGATCGCGGCCAAGCTGAACTCGATCGAGGACCTGGCGCGGACCTGCGCCATCACCGACGAGCGGGCAATGATCAGCTGGGATAGCTGGTTCAAGGCGGCCGGCGTCGAGCCGGTCACTTTCCAAAAAGGCGCGCGCTTCACCGATCCGATGCTCTGCCTGGAATCTGCAATCGCCGGCCATGGCGTGATGCTCGCCTGGCAATTGCTGACCGCCGATGCGCTGGCCGATGGCCGGCTGGTCGCCCCTTTCGGCGTGCGAGCTGAAAGCGGGCTCGGCTACTGGATGGTGACCTCGGCCACCAAAAGCGAAAGCCGAAAGGTGCGCGACTTCAAGGCCTGGGTCCGCGAGGAGATCGAAGCGACCAAGGCGCAGTTCCGGGCGCTCGACAGCGCCGCCTGAGCTCGTTTGAGCATGATCTTGTCCGAACGCCGCCATGCACTTTTCGCGATCATGCCTGGAGGCCCAGTCGATCGCGGTGGAAAGGCCGGGCGCAGCGGTCTATGTAAGGATCAGACCCCACAATCATGGCAGGCAGGATCATGACCACACATTCGCGCGGCGTCTCGGCAACCATCGACCCGGTGAAGCTCGACAGGCTGGCCGAAGTCGCCGTCAAGGTCGGGCTGCAGCTGCAGCCGGGACAGGACCTGGTGCTGACGTCCTCGATCGCGGCGCTGCCGCTGACCCGGCGCATCGTCGAGCATGCCTATAAGGCCGGCGCCGGGCTGGTGACGCCGATCTTCAACGACGACGAGATCACGCTGGCGCGTTTCCGCTATGGCGCCGACGCCGGCTTCGACCGCGCCGCCGGCTGGCTTTACGAAGGCATGGCGAAAGCCTTCGCCAACAATGCGGCGCGGCTTGCGGTGCGCGGCGAGGATCCGTCTCTGCTGTCGGCGCAGGACCCGGCCAAGGTGGCGCGGGCCAACAAGGCGAATTCGATGGCGTACCAGCCGGCGCTCGAAAAGATCACCGGTTTCGACATCAACTGGAACATCGTGGCATATCCGGATGTTGCCTGGGCTCGCCAAGTGTTCCCGGGCGAGCCCGACGATGTCGCGGTGGTGAGGCTCGCCGACGCGATCTTCTCGGCCTCGCGCGTCGATGTCGAGGATCCGATCGGCAACTGGAAGGCGCACAACGCGGTCTTGGCCGAGCGCACGAAATGGCTGAACGAGCACAATTTCCACGCGCTGCATTTCACCGGACCGGGCACCGACCTCACCGTCGGCCTGGCGGAAGGTCATGAATGGATGGGCGGCGCTTCGACGGCGAAGAACGGCATCACCTGCAATCCGAACATCCCGACCGAGGAAGTCTTCACCACGCCGCATGCGAGGCGCGTCGAAGGCCATGTCTCCTCGACCAAGCCGCTCTCCTACCAGGGCACGCTGATCGACGAGATCTCGGTGCGCTTCGAGGGCGGTCGGATCGTCGAGGCCAAGGCCTCGAAGGGCGAGGACGTTCTGAAGAAGGTGCTGGACACCGACGAGGGCGCGCGCCGGCTCGGCGAAGTGGCGCTGGTGCCGCATTCCTCGCCGATCTCGAAGAGCGGCCTGCTGTTCTTCAACACGCTGTTCGACGAGAACGCCGCCTGCCACATCGCGCTCGGACAGTGCTATTCGAAGTGCTTCGTCAACGGCGCCTCGCTCAGCCAGGACGAGATTGCCGAGCGCGGCGGCAACAAGAGTTTCATCCACATCGACTGGATGATCGGCTCGGACAAGATCGACATCGACGGCGTCGGCAAGGACGGCAGCCGCGTGCCGGTGATGCGCAAGGGCGAGTGGGCCTGAGAGACCCGACGCGGAGACAGCCTTGGACGTGGCGGTAAAGCGCGTCTACGAAGCGCCGGAGAGGAGCGATGGCCAGCGTGTGCTGGTAGACCGCGTCTGGCCGCGCGGCGTCTCCAAGAAGGACGCCGCGCTGGACCTTTGGCTGAAGAAGATCGCGCCGAGCACCGAACTGCGCAAATGGTTCGGGCATGATCTCGAACGATGGCCGGAGTTCCAGAAGCGGTACTGCGCCGAGCTGGACGGCAACGAGGAGGCTGTGGCGCAGCTGCGAGAACTGCTGCGCCACGGCAAGGTGACGCTGCTCTTCGGCGCGCATGACGAGGCGCATAACAATGCGGTGGCGTTGATGGGGTATTTGCGGAGGGAGTAACCTCTCTCTCGTCGTCATCCTCGGGCTTGACCCGAGGATCCATGCCGTGACTGTCACCGAAGGACGCAACGGAGCAGAACTCTTAAACCGCCACAACGCTTTAGCGTCGCGGCATGGAATCCTAGGGTCTGCGCGCGTCGCTTCGCTCGTTGCTCGCCCTAGGATGACGAGGGATAGTGTGCCGCGCCTGCCGAATCCTACTTCACCGCCTCTTCATAAACATCCGGCTTGAAACCAACCAAGATGCGACCACCCACCTCCAGCACGGGCCGCTTGATGATAGTGGGCTTGGCGAGCATCAGCTTCTTCGCTTTCTTCTCGTCGAGCGCTTCCTTATCCTTCTCCGGCAGTTCGCGAAAAGTCGTGCTGCCCTTGTTGAGCAGTCTCTCCCAGCCGACCTTATCGACCCAGCCATTCAGCCTTTCCGCCTCGATCCCTTCGGCGCGATAGTCATGGAAGCGGTAGGGAAGGTCGCGGCTCTCCAGCCAGACGCGCGCCTTCTTGATCGTGTCGCAGGTGGTGATGCCGTACATGGTGATCGTCAATTCGGACCTCGGGCGGATGGATTGCGAATCTGGCCGAATCCTAGGCTTGCCTTGCCCGCTTTGCCAGCGTGACTACGTGAAGACGATTTGGCGCTCTCCATGGCGGCCGGAATATCATCTTGGCCGCCATGTCTGATTTTCAGATCCTGCAACGAAGATTCGGAATGCCAGACGCCGATCGGCTTCAATAGTAGAAGCGCTCTTCGCTGATCTTGCCGTTCTTGACCGTATAGAGGCCAACCTCATCCATTTTGACGCGTTCGCCGGTAGATTTGGGCGTCACGTCAAAGGTGAAGCGCAAGGCGAACTGGTCGCCATTGACGTAGGGGCCCTCGATCGAGCCGCCGTGAACCTCATGGTTCGCTTCCCACCATTCGCCCTTCTGCTTTACAGCGTCCCTGCCGCTGCAAACGGCCATGGGCCCTTCCATCGCCTCGTAGCTGACGATGTTGTCGGCATTGTATTTCGCGGCAGCGCCGCGGTTGTCGCCCTGCTTGAGGAGTTCGGTGAAATGCTTGGCGACTTCGGCAGTGGTCATGATTTCCTCCCGGTTTGGACAGACCCGAGATAGGGAGCTCCCTCGTGACCTGCCATCGCCGAAGCGTCGGTAGCTGACAAATCGTGTCAGGATCGAATGCCGGTCTGCTAATAACACCCGCGCTCGATCGCCAGCCGGCGCACCAGCGCCAGCACGGTGTCGATGGCCGGCGTCGGCTGGCCGGTCAGGCGGCCAAGCTCCTGCACTGCCGTTACCAGCGCGTCGACCTCCATCGGGCGGCCGCGTTCGAGGTCCTGCAACATCGAGGTCTTGTGCTCGCCGACGTCGCCGGCCCCCTTGATGCGCCGGTCGACGGGGATCACGAAGCGCACGCCGAGGAGCTCCCCAATCGCCTGCCCCTCCAGCATCATGGCGCGGGCGACGGCCCGCGTGCCTTCATCGGCGACGATCGCCGCAAGCGTGCTGCCGGTCAGCGCCGAGATCGGGTTGAACGAAAGATTGCCCCAAAGCTTCACCCAGATTTCCGAACGTATGTCCTCGCGGACCGGCGCCTGCAGCCCGGCCTTGACCATCTCGCGCGCCAGCACAGTCACCCGCTCGCTTTTTTCGCCCGAAGGCTCGCCGAGCGAAAAGCGCGTGCCCTCGACATGGCGGATCCGCCCGGGCGCATCGACCTCGACGGCCGGATAGACGACGGAGCCGATGATGCGCTCAGGCCCGATGGTCTCCCAGATCCTTCCGCCTGAATCGACCGCATCAAGCCGCGTGCCTTCGAGCGCGCCGCCGGCCTTGTAGAAGTACCACCAGGGCACGCCGTTCTGCATGGTGACGACGGCTGTCCCCTCGCCCAGCAGCGGTGCAATCTCGCCCAGCGCCGGCGCCAGAGAATGCGCTTTCAGCGCCAGCACCACGTAATCCTGAATGCCGAGTTCTTCGGTCGTGGCCACTGCCCTCACCCGGGCGATCGTCTCCTTGCCGTCCTCGATCAGGCGTAGGCCATCGGCATGGATCGCTTCGAGATGCGCGCCGCGCGCGACGATCGACAGATCGACGCGGCCGGCAATCGCCAGCTTGGCGGCGAGATAGCCGCCGATGGCGCCGGCGCCGAAGACTGTAATGCGCATCAGCTCAAACCGAGCTTTGCCGCGAGGCCGATGCGCTGCAATTTGCCGGTGGCACTCTTTGGGATCTCGTCCAGGATCACCACCTTGCGCGGCACCTTGAAATCGGCGAGCCGCGTCGCGGCAAAGCCGCGAATGTCGGCCTCGCTGGCGCTCTGGCCTTCCCGCAGCACGACAGCGGCAGCCACTTCCTCGCCGAGCTTGTCATGCGGCATGGCGAAGGTGACGACCTGCGCCACCGCCGGATGATCCATCAGCACGCCATCGACCTCGAGCGGAGAGATCTTTTCGCCGCCGCGATTGATGATCTCCTTCAGCCGGCCGGTAACGCGCAGATAATTGTCCTCGTCCAGCACGCCCTGGTCGCCGGTGTGGAACCAGCCATGCGCGAAGGCGCTGGCGTTGGCGTCCGGATTCTTCTCGTAGCCGGCGGTGACGTTCGGGCCGCGAATGACGATCTCGCCGATCTCGCCGGGCTCGAGCAGCCTTCCATCCGGCGCCATGACGGCCACTTCCGGTCCGGCCGAGGCGCCGACGCTGCCCGGCTTGCGCAGTCCGGGTGGCAGCCGGTTGGACGCCATCTGGTGCGCAGCCTCGGTCATGCCGTAGGCCTCGATCACCGGACAGCCGAAAGTCGCCTCCAGCTCTGCCATGACCTGCGCCGGGAGTGAGGCCGACGACGAGCGGATGAAACGCAGCTTCGCTTCGGCCAGTTGCTCGGGATTGCGCGCGGCGCGCGGCAGGATCGCCTGATGCATCGTCGGCACCGCCGTATACCAGGTTGGCTTCGCTTCGGAGAGCCATTGGAAAAAGCGCAGCGCGTTGAAGCCCGGCGTGCAGAAGACGCTGGCGCCGGCGGCGAGCGAGGACAGCACCGCCGCGATCAGCCCGTGGATGTGAAACAGCGGCATGATGTTGAGGCAGCGGTCGGCCGAGCCCAGGCCCAGCGTGGCGCCGATATGCGCGGCCGAGGCGGCGAGGTTGGCGTGGCTGAGCGGCACCAGCTTCGGCCGCGATGTAGTGCCGGAGGTATGCAGAAGGAGAGCGGTGTCGCTGTCTTCGGCCAAGCCGGAGGCAACCGGCGGCCCGACCGGGCCGCCCTCGATGGTGAAGATGCCGGCCGGCGCGCCTTCAGGCACCGCCAGCCGCAGCACCGCAATGCCGAGGCGTTCGGCAACTTCGACCGAGGGTCCTTGCTCGTCCTTGCCGACAAGGATCGCCTTGACGCCGATGTCCCTCAGATAGAAATCGAGCTCGTCGGCCCGGTAGGCTGGATTGAGCGGCGCTGTGGACGCGGCTGCGGCGACCGCGATGAAGGCCGTTGCCATCTCCGGGCCGTTCGGCAGCACGATGGCAACGCGGTCGCCACGGCCGATGCCGAGCGTGTTGAGCCGGCTCACGGTCTCTTGGATCAGACGGCGCAGCCCCCCATGCGAGAGGACTGTCCGGTCGGGCGCGGCGATGGCTGGCGCATCTTCGGCGCCGGGCGCGAGGCGATGAGCAAGATCAAAGGGTTTTTCGCTTGTTGTCATGGTTCCAGACTATGTTTCGAACGATCGGCCGATGTCCAGCAAAGGGCTGCTCAGTATCCGAGCGCCAAGCCGTCCTTGCGCGGATCGGAGGCGCCGGTCAGCGTGCCTTTTTCCCAATCGATGAGCACCGCCTGCCCGCCGCCGAGCGGATGGTCTGGCTCGACAACACGATGGCCGCGGCGGCGCAGGCCTTCGACCGTATCGGGACGCACGCTTCGCTCGGCTTCCACGACGTCGTGATTGTAAAAGACGCGCGGCGCATCCAAGGCCTGCTGCGGATCCATGCCGAAGTCGATCATGTTGGTCAAAAGATGGACATGGCCGAAGGGCTGATAGCCGCCGCCCATGACGCCGAAGGGCATCACGGCACGGCCGTCCCTCACCATCATGCCCGGCATGATCGTGTGCATCGGCCGCTTGCCCGGCGCTATTGCGTTCGGATGCTTCGGATCGAGCCGGAACGAAGTGCCGCGGTTCTGCAGCACGACGCCGGTCTTCGGACCGACGACGCCGCTGCCGAAGGAATAATAGGTCGAGTTGATGAAGCTCACCGCGTTCCGGTCGCGGTCGACGACGGTGATGTAGACCGTGTCGCTGCCCGGCAAATCGACGCGCGGCAAATGCGTCATGGCGCGTTCCCGGTCGATCTCGGCGCGCAGCCGGTCGGCATAGGCGATGGAGAGGAGTTCCTTCACCGGCACCGCAACGTGATCCTGATCCGCGAGCAGGTTGTCGCGGTCGCGATAGGCCAGCCGGCCGGCCTCGATCTCCAGATGCAGGCGCTCTGCGCCATTCGGTTCAAGCGCGCCGAGATCGAAGCCTGAGAGCACGTTCAGCATCAATAGCGCGGTCAGGCCCTGATTGTTCGGCGGCATCTGGTGGATGTCATGACCGCGATAGGAGGTGCTGACCGGCGTCTTGTAGTCGCCCTTCGTCGCGGCGAAATCGTCCAGCGTATGAAGGCCGCCGAGTTGGCGAAGCCGACCGACGATGTCTTCCGCAACAGCGCCTTCGTAGAAACCGGCGCGGCCGCGCTTAGCGATGATGCGCAGCGTTTCCGCCAGTTCCGGCTGGCGATGCACATCACCGGGCTTTGGCGGCTTGCCGCCCGGGAGGAAAATGCGCGCCGCCACTTCGTCGGCCGACAGGTCGGTTTCCGGATCCTCCCAGTCGAAGGCGACGCGGTCGTGTACGACGTAGCCTTGTTCGGCGTAATGGATGGCGGGAGCGAGCGCTTCGGCTATGCCCTTTCGGCCATGGTCTTCCAACAGCCGACACCAGGCGTCGACGGCGCCGGGAATCGTGACCGCGTGCGCGCCCTGCTTCGGCAGCTCGCTGAAACCTCTCTCCAGATACCAGTCGACCGTAGCGGCCTGGGGCGCGCGGCCGGAGCCGTTGAAGGCGATCACATTGCCTTCTCCCTTCGGGCAGTAGAGCACGAAGCAGTCGCCGCCGATGCCGGTGGACTGCGGCTCGACAACCGCCTGCACGGCCGCGGCGCAGACAGCCGCATCCATGGCGTTGCCGCCGGACCGCAACATGTCGATGGCGGCAAGTGTGGCGAGCGGATGCGAGGTCGCGGCCATGGCTTCGGTGGCGCGGACCGGCGAGCGGCCTGGAAACTGGAAATCACGCATTCTGTTCGAGGTATCCCTGTATTCTCAACGTCCGCGGCCGAAAAGCTGGGCGGCGGACAACAAGACGATCGATAGCACGATCAGGCAAGTCGAAATGGCGGCAATCGTCGGATCGATCTGGTCGCGCAATGCATTGAACATGCGGCGCGTCAGCGTCGTGGTCTCACCGCCCGAGATGAAGAGCGACACCACCACCTCGTCGAAGGAGGTGATGAAGGCAAAGAGCGCGCCCGAGACGATCGAGAAGCGCAACTGCGGCATGGTCACCTGGAGAAAGGCCGCGAAGCGGCCGGCGCCAAGGCTGCGCGCCACCATCTCCTGGTTCATGTCGTAAGAGCGCAACCCCGACAGGACGGTGAGCACGACCAGCGGCAACGCTTGGACGGTGTGGGCGATGACGAGGCCGATCAGCGTGTTGTTGAGACCGATGCGGGCATAGAGAAAGAAAGTGCCGATGCCGATCAGGATGACCGGAATGATCAGCGACGCCGTGAGCAGCGCATTGATGGCGCCGGTCAGCCTGAGCGTGCCGGCGTTGATGGCATAGGCAGCTGCGGTGCCGAGCGGCGTCGCCACGATCGCGGTCATCACCGCCACCTTCACCGAGACGATGGTGGCGTCGCGCCATTCGACGGAACCGAAATAGCTCTCATACCAGCGCAGCGACCATTGCTCGGGCGGGAACTGCAGCAGCGTCGAGCCGGAGAAGGACATGATGACAATAATCACCGAGGGCGCGATCAAAAACAGCATGACGAGGCCGCCCAGCAGATAGAGCCAGAGGCGTTGCCAATGCGTTATAGGCAGGCTGCTTTCGGCGCTCATCGCTGGCTCCAAACGCCGGTGGCGCGCGCGCCGAGCAGCCACTGGAAGAAGCCGAGCAGCGCCAGCGTGACGGCAAGCAGCACGACGCCGAGCGCAGCTCCCGCGCCCCAGTTCGAGTAGAGGCTGGTCGCCTGCTCCATGCGCATCGCCCACATGATGACCTTGCCGCCGCCCATCAGCGCCGGCGTGACGAAAAAGCCGAGGCAAAGCACGAAGACGATGACCACGCCGGAGGCGAGGCCCGGCAGCGACAGCGGGAAAAAGATCTGCCGGAAGGTGGCGGCGGGGCTGGCGCCGAGATTCATGCCGGCGCGCAGGCAGTCGACATCGATGGTCTTCATCGAAGCATAGAGCGGTAGCACCAGGAAGGGCAGCATGATGTGGGTCATGCCGATGACGACGCCGGCAAAATTGTTGGCGAGCGGCAGCGGCTGGGCGATCACGCCGAGATCGATCAGCCAATTGTTGATCAGCCCCTTGCGCTGCAGGATGACCAGCCAGGCATAGGTGCGCACCAGCACCGAGGTCCAGAACGGCAGGATGACGAAGATCAGGCAGATCGAGGCGGCGCGGCGCGGCAGTTGCGACAGCATATAGGCCAGCGGGTAGCCGAACAGCACGCAGGCGCCGGTGACAACAAAGGCAACCTTGAAGGTGGTCGCGAAGGTCTTGATGTAGGACGCCTGCTCGAAGAAGCGCGCGTAATTGGCGAGGCTGAGCTGGCCGCTCTCGTCGAACAACGACAACCAGAACAGCCAGCCGATCGGTACGATGATGACGGCGAATACCAGGAACAGCCCGGGCGACAGCAGCGCCAGAAGCCCCAGCGCCTGGCGCCTGGCATCCGAGCGCAATGCCCAGGCGTTGAGTTCCCCGTCCTGCCCGACGGCGTGACCAAGACTGGCGGACCCGACGCTCATTGATCCGACACCAGCACGACGTCCTGGGCATCGATGCCGAGCGCGATCGGCTCGCCCGGCGCCGGCAGCTTCGCCAGCACGTCCCTGCGACAATAGTCGCGCAGCGTCACCTGGCGGCCGTCGCGAAGCGTCGCATAGCAGATGAAGCTGTCGCCCTGATAGATGACATCGCCGACCGTTGCCGGCAGCGCGTTGACGGGACGTGCCTGATCCGCGTCGGCGAGCAGCCGCAATTTCTCCGGCCGCACCACCATCAAGTGCCGACCGGCGGACGGCGCCGGGTCATTCATGCGCAGCTTCCGATCCTCATACCAGACGCTGCCGTTGCGGCATTTGACCGGGATGAAATTGGATTCGCCGATGAAGCCGGCGACGAACTTCGTCTTAGGCCGGGCGTAGAGCACCTCGGGCTGGTCGATCTGCTCGATGCGTCCGGCATTCATGACCGCGATGCGATCGGACATGGTGATCGCCTCGCGCTGGTCATGCGTGACGTAGACCGTCGTCATGCCGAGCCGCCGATGCAGGTTGCGCAATTCGATCTGCATGTGCTCGCGTAAGCCTTTGTCGAGCGCCGACAGCGGCTCGTCCATCAGCACGATGCGCGGCTCGAAGACGATGGCGCGGGCCAAAGCCACGCGCTGGCGCTGGCCGCCGGAAAGCTGGTCGACGCGGCGCTGGCCGAGACCTTTCAGTTGCACCAGGTCCAGCGCCCGCTCGACACGCTCGGCCGTTTCCACCGCCGATACGCGCCGCTGCTTCAGCGGAAAGGCAATGTTGTGGAAGACGTTCATGTGGGGAAATAGCGCATAGTTCTGGAACACCATGCCGATGTTGCGCTTGTGTGGCGGCATGGTGATGATCTCCTCGCCGCCGACCTTGATCGAGCCGGCATTGGCTCGCACGAATCCGGCCAGGATCATCAGCAGCGTGGTCTTTCCCGACCCCGACGGACCGAGCAGCGTCAGGAATTCACCGGCCGCGACATCGAGGCTGAGATCGCTCAGGATGGAGAGCGCGCCGAAGCGCTTCTCGATACCGTGGATGCCGATGGGGAGCGCTGACGGCGCAAGAGACAAGAGCATCTCCTTCAACTCCGGATCATTGATAGCGCGGCGGAGCAGCGCCTCTGCGCGCCGCTCCGCCGCGCAGTCGTCATTGCTGGATCAGGTTGTTGAACTTCTCGGTCGCCTCGACGAGGTTGTCGCGCCAGAACTCGGGATCCTGAAGCACCTGCTTCTTGACGTTATCGGGCGCGGAGTTGATGTCCTTGATGCGCTCCTGCGGGATCTTGCCGGTCTCGAAGGCCTTCTCGTTGGCCGGGCCGTTGTCGACATAGAGCGGCAGATTGGCCTGGAGGTCGGGGCTGACGAACTTGGCCAGCGCTTTCATCGCGAGGTCCTTGTTCTTCGAGCCCTTCGGGATGACCATGCAGTCGGCGGTAAGCACACCCTGGTCGAAGGAGAAGCTGACGGGTGCGCCTTCCTTCCTCAAGGTGCCGGCGCGGCCGTTCCAGATGCTCGCCATGTCGACCTCGCCGTCCTTGACGAGCTGCATGGCCTGCGCGCCCGATGTCCACCAGGCGTCGATGTGACCCTTGACCTTGTCGACGGATTGCAGCGCGCCGTCGATGTCGACCGGATAGACCTTGTCGATCGGAGTGCCTTTGGCGAGCGCCGCGACGCTCAGTGTCTCCGTCGCCTGGCTGCCGGAGAGCGCCCGCCGGCCCGGGAATTTTTCCACGTCCCAGAAATCGGCCCAGGTCTTCGGTCCCTTGTCGCCGAAAACATCGGTCCGGTAGATCAGCACGACGGACGTGTAAGAGATGCCAACCCAGTCGTCATGGACGAGCTTCGGGTTGATGCCGCTCTTGTCGATGACGTTGTAGTCGAGCTTTTCGAACAGGCCCTCCTTGGAACCGCGCGCGCATTCGTCGGCGCCAAGCTCGGTGATGTCCCATTTCACCGCATTGCCGGTGACCTGCAGGCGCACGTCGTCGAGGCCGTTGGTAGTGTCCTGCTTGATGGTGATGCCGAGCTCCTTGGCCGTCGGATCGAAGAAGGCCCTGGTCTGTGCCTCCTGATAGGTGCCGCCCCATGAGGCGACGGTGATGGTGTCGGCGGCCGAGGCCGGAACGGCGGCCGAGGCCAGTAGGCCGGCTACGGCCAGACCGTGAATGCAAAGTCTCTTCGTCATTTTCGCTTCTCCAACCGGTGTTCCCATTATCGTTGATTTGGTATGCGAATTTGTATACAATTTTGAGTGTAATTCTCCGGAAGCCGATGTCAACATGTGCCGAGCGTATTTTGGGCGGCGATGAGTTGAGGCTTCGGGTCGGGAGCGTTTGACACGGCCCTGTTTCAAGCAGGAGCCAAAAGGCACTAGACTGCGAATCCGTGACTGACCGTTGGAGGCGGGACGCTTGAGCAAGGAGAGAAAGAACACGCTGCGCGATTCGGTGTTCGAGAAGCTGAAGGCGTTGATCATCACCGGCCAGATCCCGCCAGGCGGCCGCGTGACCGAGAACGAGATCGCCGAGCGCCTGAAGGTGAGCCGCACGCCGGTGCGCGAAGCCTTCAACCGTCTCGAGCGCGACGGCCTGGTGATCGGACGTCCGCGCCAGGGCTATATCGTTGCCGAGTTCAACCTGACCATGTTCCGCGAGGCCTTCGACATTCGCGAGCTGCTCGACGGGCGCGCGACCGAGCTGGCGGCGGCGAACGCGACCGCCGCCGACAAGGCGCGGCTGCGCGACATGCTCGCCGAATGCGAACGGCTGGCGGCAATCCCCGACCGCAGCACACGAGAGAAATTCGAGGAGCTGCAGGTCGGCATCGATCTGCACCGGGTGATCGCCGAGATCAGCGGCAACGAGATGCTGCACGGCATGCTTTGCGGCATCCTCGACAAATGCCAGCAATATGTGTGGACCGAGCTTCTGTGGCTGGACGAGTGGAAGCTCACCCGCGAGGAGCATACGGGCATCGTCGACGCGATCTGCGCCGGTGATGTCGCTTTGGCCGGCGAGCGCGCTCGCGCGCATGTGCGCGGCTCGCGCGAGAACATCCTGCGCCTGCTGCAGGCCAAGTCCGATTATCAGGGCTTTTTCGCCAAGGCTTCGTGAGGCCGGCGATCAGTTCGAGAGCACAGGGCAGTTGGCGCCACGCCGCAGGCTGACGTGCGCTACGTCGCCGATGCTGAATCGAAAACCGTCGGCGCGGCGTGGAGCATCGATGACAATTGCAGTCCCCTGCCCCAGTTCGGCGTGAAGGCGCAGCGTGCGACCGTGGAAGACGATGCCACTCACCCGCGCCGGCGCGGTGCCTTCGGCGGCCTCGGTGGCCGCCACAAGATCCTCCGGACGAACGCCGATGGTTCGTGCGTCGCCGACAGCCGGTATCTCGCCGGTTTCCGGTATGGCCACCAGCGGCAGCTCGCCGGCGGTAAACCGCAGCCGCTCGCCGTCGCGCCCGACAAAGCGTGACTGCAGGAGATTCATGGTGCCGATGAACGAGGCGACGAACCGCGTCGCCGGACGGTCGTAAAGCGTCGCGGGCGGCGCGATCTGTTCGATGCGGCCCTTGTTCATGACGACGATGCGGTCGGAAATCGACAGCGCCTCGGTCTGGTCGTGCGTGACCATGACGAAGGTGGTGCCGAGCCGGGACTGCAGTCGCTTGAGCTCGACCTGCATCTGCTCACGCAGATGCGCGTCGAGCGCCGACAGCGGCTCGTCGAGCAAGAGCACACGCGGCTCGCAGACGATGGCGCGGGCAAGCGCGACGCGCTGGCGCTGACCGCCCGACAGTTCGGAGATGCGGGCGCGCAGCTTGTCGGCTAGGCCGACCATGTCAAGCGCCTGACCGACGCGCTTGGCCTGCTCGGTGCCGGACAGTTTGCGCAGCGAGAGGCCGAAGCCGACATTCGCCGCGACGTCCATATGCGGGAACAGCGCATAGTCCTGAAAGACGGTGTTGACCGGACGGTCGAAGGGCCTCAGACCGGTGATGTCACCGCCTTCGAGCAGCACGTTGCCGCTGGTCGGGCTCTCGAAGCCGGCGATGACGCGCAGGCTCGTCGTCTTGCCGCAGCCTGAGGGGCCGAGCAGGGTCAGGAACTCGCCCGCCGCAATGTCGAGATCGACCGCATCGAGCCCGACCACGCCGCCCGGGAAGACCTTCGAGACGTTCTCTAGACGAACGAGCGCGTCAGGCGCCATCGCGCACCTCGGAGGGTTTTGTCGTGTTGACCCACAGAATCTGGCAGCGCTCGGCGCCCGGATTGCGGAAGGCATGCAGCAGCGTGCTCTTGAAGCCAAAGCTGTCGCCGGCCTTCAGCACATAGGCCGTGGCGTCAACCACCAGCTCGACCTCGCCCGTCATCACGAAGCCGAATTCGTGGCCGGCATGGGCATAAGCTTCGGCGGTGCCGCCGCCGGCCTCGACCGTCACCAGCATTCCGGTGAGTGTGGCGGCGGGCGGCGAGAGCAGCGCCTTGGCGATGCCCTCGGACTTGACCGGGATTGCGCGCCGCTTGTCGGCGCGCACGCAGTAGAGGTCGTTGACCGCTTCATCGCCGTCGGCGATCAGGGCCGAGGGCTCGATGTCGAGGGCGGCGGCCAGCGGCCAGATCACCTTGACGCGCAGCGAGGACATGCCGCGCTCGATCTGGCTGAGCGCGCCGATCGATATGCCGGCCTTGGCTGCGAGCTCGGCCAGCGACAGCTTGCGCTCGAGCCTTAGCGCCCGCACGCGCCGGCCGACACGGACGTCGGCATCGTCCTTCGGTTTTGCCTCGTCAGCAATGTCCATCAAATAGTCCTTGTTGTCTTTCCACCGGTGCGGCGCAGCGCCGCCAGACTCCCCCTTCTCCCCTTGTGGGAGAAGGTGTCGCCGAACGCGACGGATGAGGGGTGTTCCAGCTTGGCAAAGACGGCGATCCGTCACGCACCCTAATCCGTCTCGACGCTGCGCGCCGATCCACCTTCTCCCAAAGGGGGAGAAGGAAAGTGCGCTCAGCCGCCGGCTTTCACCTTCTCGAACATCTTGGCGACGTCGTCGTTCTGCTTCATCGGTCCGGTGAAGATCGTGCTCTTCAGCATCACGTCGGGATCCGCCGGCAGTTGCAGCTTGTCCAGTTCGTCTTTCGACACGCCGGCGAAGGCGGTCGAAAGCGAGCTGCCATAGCCGTAGGACTGGATGAGGTACTTGCCCGAGTCGGCGTCGAGCCGGCTGTTGATGAAGTCATAGGCGAGATCGACGTTCTTGGCGTCCTTCAGCATGACGAAGCCGCAGGCCCAGGTGAGCATGCCTTCCTTCGGCTTCATGAACTCGACCGGCACGCCCTGCTTCTTCAGCGATGTGGCCGACGCGTTCCAGGTCATGGCGGCGACCAACTGGCCGCTGGCCAGCGCCTGCTCGACCGAGGTCATGTCGGTGGTGTAGCTCGACAGCAGTGGCCGCTGCTCGCGCAGTTTCGCCGCGACTTTTTCCATCTGCTCCGGCGTCATGTCGAAGGGGTTCACGCCAGCCAGAAGTGCCGCGACGATCGGCGTGTCGTGCACGGCGTCGATGGTCGCCATGCGGCCGGCATATTGCTTGTCCCACAGAAGGTTCCAGCTCGCCTCGGGGTTCTTGACCAGATCGGTGCGGTAGAGGATCGAGGTGTTGCCCCAGTCCCACGGCACCATCCAGACCTTGCCGTCGCCGGCCTGCAGGTCGGGCAGGTTCTTGAACACCGGAAAGATCGAATCCCAGTTCTTGATGCGCTTGGTGTCGATCGGCTGCAGCAGGCCTTCCTTGTTCCAGCGCGCCACCTTGTCGTAGCAGGGATGGGCGATGTCGGGCCGGAAGCCGGCCTTGACCTTGGTGAAGGCATCGTCGTCATCGCCGAAGATCGTCGCCTCGACGCCGTCCGGATGCGCGGTAAGGAAGCTCTTGTTGAAGTCGGGCAGCTCGTAGCCCGACCAGGTGAAATATTGCAGCTTGTCGGCGGCCAAAGCGACGGTCGACGACAGCGCCAGGGCGAGTGCGGCTAGGCCTGCGCGGGCTTTGTATCCCGTGATCGATTTCAGATGGACTGTCATTTTCGTTCTCCTCTTTCTTTGTTGTGGTTCAGGCTGGATTGCGGCGCGCGGCGCCGAGGCCGCGATGGCGCAGGATCTCGGCGAGGGTGGCGATGACGAAGGACACGGCCAGGATCACCGTTCCGAGCGCCATCACCGTCGGCAGCGAACGCGGGAAGCGCAGTTGGCTCCAGATGTAGAGCTGTC
>NZ_RZSN01000092.1:0-23214 GCF_003997315.1 Mesorhizobium sp. M1A.F.Ca.IN.020.04.1.1 | reverse complement strand
GTCGAGGGCAATGGCGGCATCGTTGTCTCTGCGCCAGACCCCGCTCGCATTCCGCGCGCCACCAAGAACCACGCCGAGGTCGCCGGCAGCCGCGCCGCGCATCGTCGCGACGGCGCCGCCATTGCCAAGCTGCTCTGCTGGCTCGACCGCCAGCAACCGGATACGCTCGACGAGATCGACGTCGTGACCAAACTCGAGGAGGTGCGGCGGCAGACCGGCGAGGAAACACAGATGCCGCTGCGCGACGTCTCCTTCGACACGATTTCCGGCGCCGGCCCGAACGGCGCCATCATGCACTACCGCGTCTCCCGCGCCACCAGCCGCAAGCTGCAAAGCGGCGAGCTGTTCCTGCTCGATTCCGGCGGACAATACCAGGACGGCACCACCGACATCACCCGCACCGTGCCGATCGGCCAGCCGACCGAAGAGATGCGCGAGCGCTTCACGCTGGTGCTGAAGGGCATGATCGGCATCTCGACGCTGCGCTTTCCGGCCGGCACGCGCGGTTCGGAAATCGATGCCGTCGCCCGCGTGGCCCTGTGGAAGCATGGCTGCGACTTCGCCCACGGCACCGGCCATGGCGTCGGCTCTTACCTCGCCGTGCATGAGGGCCCGCAGCGCATCGCCCGCACCGGCACCGAAAAACTGCTTGCCGGCATGATGCTGTCCAATGAGCCGGGCTATTACAAGGAAGGCTCCTACGGCATTCGCATCGAGAACCTGATCCTGGTCACGCCTGCCGAGCAGATCGAGGGCGGCGACATCGCCATGCACGGCTTCGAGACGCTGACGCTGGCGCCGATCGACAAGCGCCTCATCCGCAGCGACCTGCTGACCCGCGACGAACTGCACTGGCTCGACCAGTATCACGCGCGGGTTCTGGCCGAGATCGGTCCGATGGTGGACGGCGAGACGCTGGCCTGGCTGGAGAAAGCCACGGCGCCGCTGCCGCACGACGCCAAGATCTGACTTTTAGCCGACGAACTGCCTGGCCAGAATCAGCACCGCGGCACCGGCCAAAAACATCGCCATCAGGCCGCCGCGCAGCGACACCAGCGCGGTGACGATCAGCGCTGCCCATTCGGCCGGTCCGGCGCCGAGCGCGGCAGGTGCCACAAGTGTCGTCAGCACAGCGGCCGGCACGGCGTTGAGGCCGGCCTCGACACGCGGGTGGACGGTCTCGAAGCGCGAGATGACGAGATGGCCGCCGACGCGCGTGAGATAGGTGGCGACGGCGCCGGCGAGGATGATCCAGAAGGTCGTGCTCATGTGCGCTGCCCCACGCCGCTATGATGCGGCGGCAGAATGACCGCCAGAAGGACGCCGGCAATGGCGCCGATCGAGACATGCCAGGGCGAGCCGACCGTCTTGTAGGCGACGATCGAGGCGGCCGCGCTGGCGACGACCACCGGCAGCCACAGCGGCCGCTTGCGGAAGCCGAGAACCAGGCCGAGGAAATAGATCGGCAGCAGGAAATCGATGCCCAGAGCATGGGTATCCGGGATCATCTTGCCGAAGACCGCGCCGAGCGCGCTTTCGGCCACCCAGAACACATAGACCGGCAGGCCGAGCCCGAGATACCAGACGAACCCGACCGATTGGCCGGACGCCGCGCGCGCCTCGGCCACGGCATATTGCGGATCGGTCAGGATGAAATAGCCCAGCGCTTGCTGCAGCAGCGGCCAATGCGCCATGCGCCGGCCGATGCCGGCGGAATAGAGCACGTGACGGAAATTCACCGCGAAGATCGAGAGCACGATCAGCCAGGGCGCGACATGCTGGCCGAACAATTCGATGCCGACCATCTGGCTGGCGCCGCCGAAGATCAGCGCGCTCATGAGGAATGCTTCCAGGACCGAAAACCCGTTGTCCACGGCAATCGCGCCGAACAGGATCGCGAACGGCGCGGAGGCGACGACGACCGGCATCGACAGCCGCACGCCGTCCCAGAAATCGCTCCTCGCACGGCTTTCGGAGATTGCTTCCGCCGTCATCCAACTGCTCCCTTGAGCGGCTTGATTTAGGGAGCGTCGCCCCGCTTGTCACACCAATTCGCTTGAGCCGACGATCAGCGGAACTGATTGCCGGGCTTTGAGCGGCTCAGGCAGCCTTGCCCTGGATCGCCCTGCCCCAATCGAGCAGCGGCTTGGCGCGCAAGGTGAAGCCGACGAGATCGTCAACTAACGCCGCCATGCAGATGGTTTCGGGATCAATATTATGCCGCACCACGAAATGGCGGTTGCGGACTGCTTGCGCGAGATCGGCTTCGCTGACGTCCTCGAAACCACGCGGCGCGCGCTTCAGGCAATCTTCCCTATCCAGCTCCAGCCCAGTCTTTTTCAGCGCTGAAACCATGGCGCGGAAGGCGGCCGGCTTCGTCACGATCGCCTTGCGCATCGCCTGCAGCAACTCCGGTCCGGGCTGCCACCAGGCGACGCCGGCAAAGCAGCGCTCGAGGCCGATATGCACATAGAACACGCCCTGCTCCATCTTGGTGCCGTCTGGCGACAGGATTGCCGACAGGTGCCGATTATAGGGGCGCTTGTCCTTGGAGAAGCGAACGTCGCGATTGATGCGGAACAGCGACTTCTTGCGGTCGCCGCGCAGGCCAAGTCCCGCCGCCGCGAAACGCTCGCTGAGCGCTTCGACGAGATCGCAGAACGGCTCGTGCAGCTCACTCTCGTAGAGACCGCGGTTTTCCTGAAACCATTCGCGGCTCTGGTGGAAGTCGAGCGCCTTGAGGAACGGAATGGCCTTCTCGCCAAAACCCTTGAACGCTCCGGCCATCAGCCGCCCCTGCCGATGCGCTGCAGCCAGGTGTCCTCGTCGATCACCTCGATGCCGAGATCGCTCGCAACCTTGAGCTTGGAGCCGGCGCCCGGACCCGCCACCACCAGATCGGTCTTGGCCGAAACCGAGCCGGCGACCTTCGCCCCCAGGCGCTCCGCCATCGCCTTGGCCTCGGAGCGCGTCATCTTTTCCAGCGTGCCGGTGAACACCACCGTCTTCCCGGATACCTCGCTGCCGGCCGACATCTCGACCACATAGGGCTTGGGATGGACTTGCGCCAGCAGCGCATCGAGCACGTCGTCATTGCGCTCATTGCCGAAGAAGTCGCGCAAGGCGTTGATCACGGTGTCGCCGATGCCGTTGATCGACGGGAACACATCATGCGGATCCTGCGCCTTCGCCGTATCCTTGCCGACGCGGATCAGTTCCTCGATGGTCGAGAACTGGCGGGCAAGCACCGCCGCCGTGGTCTCGCCGATATGGCGGATGCCGAGCGCGAAGATGAAGCGGTCGAGCTCCGGCTCGCGGCGCGCGTCGATGGCTGCAAACAGCTTGTCGAGGCTTTCGTAGTTGCGATCTTCGACGCTGCGCACATTCTTGCGCGTCTTGCCCGATGCGGCCTCGCGCAGTCTCGCCTGCTCCTCACGCCGCTCCGCCAGCGCCTTGGTGACGGCCGGCCGGCGGTCCTTCAGCGTGAAGATGTCGGCGGCGGTCTTCACCAACCCGGCATTGAAGAACAGGTCAATGTTCTCGGCGCCGAGGCCCTCGATATCGAGCGCGCCGCGCGACACGAAGTGGCGCAGCCCCTCCACGGCCTGCGCTGCGCAGATCAGCTCGCCGGTGCAGCGGCGCCGCGAATCTTCCTTGCCGGTCTTCTCGTTGATCTCGCGCGTCGCCGGCGAGCCGCAGACCGGGCAGGTGTGCGGGAACTCATACGGCACCGCATCGGCCGGCCGCTTGTCGATGACGACCCTGACGATCTGCGGGATGACGTCCCCTGCCCGCTGGATCACCACCGTGTCGCCGATGCGAACGTCAATGCCGTCGCGGATCGGCTGCCCGTTGCTGTCAAAACCCTTGATATAATCCTCATTGTGCAGCGTGACGTTTTCCACCACCACGCCGCCGACCGTCACTGGCGCCAGCCGCGCCACCGGCGCCAGCGTGCCGGTGCGGCCGACCTGGATGTCGATCTTCTCAACCGTCGTCATCGCCTGTTCGGCCGGGAATTTGTGGGCAACTGCCCAGCGCGGCTCGCCGGTGACAAAGCCCCAGCGGCGCTGCAGCTCGAGCTGGTCGACTTTGTAGACAACGCCGTCGATGTCGTAGCCCAGCGAAGAACGCTGCTCCTCGATCCGATGGTAGTGCGCGATGAGTTCGTCGATCGACCTCGCCCGCACCATCAGCGGACTGACCTGGAACCCCCATTCCTTGAACTTCTGCACGGAATCGTACTGGGTCGGAGCGGGATCCGCCGTCGTGTAGCCCCAGGCATAGGCGAAGAATTTCAGATTGCGGCTGGCGGTGACGGCTGGATCCTTCTGGCGCAGCGACCCGGCCGCCGTGTTGCGTGGATTGACATAGTCCTGGCCGCCGATAGCTGCCGAGCGCTGCTTCAAAGCCTCGAACTCCGCGTAGGTCATGTAGACCTCGCCGCGGATTTCGATCACCTCCGGCCAGCCCGAGCCCTGCAACTTCTTCGGGATGTCGGCGATGGTCTTGAGATTGGCAGTGATGTCCTCGCCGACCGCGCCGTCGCCGCGTGTCGCGCCTTGCACGAAGATGCCGTTTTCGTAGCGCAGTGATGCCGATAGCCCGTCGATCTTCGGCTCCGCCGTGAAGGCGATATCGAGGTCCTTGTCGCGGTCGAAGAAGCGCCGGCCACGCTCGATGAAATCGGCCACGTCCTGGTCGGTATAGGCCTTGGCGAGGCTCAGCATCGGCACGGCATGCCGCACCTTGGTGAAGCCTTCCGCCGGCGGCGCGCCGACCCGACGCGACGGCGAATCCTCGCGAACGAGATCGGGAAAGCGCCCCTCGATGGCAAGGTTGCGCCGCGCCAGTGCGTCGTATTCGGCGTCCGAAATCGTCGGCGCATCCTCCATATGGTAGCGCCGGTCGTGCTCGGCGATCTCCGCCGCCAGCCGCTTCAGCTCCTCCGCGGCCTCGCTTTCGCTCAGCGAATCGACTGGTTTTTCAGACATGAAGCGCGGTCCTCGAATTGTGGCGGGCCACTATAAATCAGGATTCGGTATGGAGGAGTCGGCTTGCGCAAAAATCATTGCCGAACAGCAGGATGCAGCCACCTGCTGACTCGGCATTCCAGCCGGGGAATCAAGAAGCCTAGGCTGCCGCCGTGTTCTCGCGCAGCAACCGCTCAGCGGCGGCGCGCGCTTCATCGGTGATGGTGGCGCCGGCCAGCATGCGCGCGATCTCTTCCTGGCGCGCCGCGCGATCCATTTCGGCAATGCCGGTGGCGACACGGTCCTTGCCGCCGGACTTCGAGATTAGAAAATGCGTCGCAGCGCGCGCCGCCACTTGCGGCGCATGCGTGACCGAAAGCACCTGCACCCGCTTCGACAGCCTCGCCAGCCGCTGGCCGATGGCATCGGCCACGGCGCCGCCGACGCCGGTGTCGATCTCGTCGAAGACCAGGGTCGGCGCCGAGCCGCGGTCGGCAAGCGCCACCTTCAGGGCCAGAAGGAAGCGCGACAGCTCGCCGCCGGACGCAACCTTCATCATCGGCCCGGGCCGTGTGCCCGGATTGGTGCGCACCCAGAACTCGACCTGGTCGATGCCTTCTTCCATGCGGCCATCGGCATCGCTCACCATCTCGACGATGAACTCCGCCCGTTCGAGCTTGAGGGCCGGCAGTTCGGCCATCACCGCCTTGGTGAGGCCCGCCGCCGCCGCATGGCGCAGCGAAGAGAGCTGCGCCGCGGCTATGTCGTAAGCTTCGCGCGCGGCGGCTGCTTGTTTCTGCAGCCCGTGCAGGCGTTCCTCGCCCGCATCGAGATCGGCAAGGTCGGCCGCCATCGTGTCGCGCAGCTGCGCCAGATCGTCGACCGCGACATTGTGCTTGCGTGAGGCCGCGCGCAGCGAGAACAGCCGCTCTTCGGCCTTTTCCAGGCGCTGCGGATCGTATTCGGTGGCGCGTAGTGCTGTCTGGACGCCGGACTGCGCCGCGTCGAGCGAGATCATTGCCTCGTCCAGCGACTTGACCACATCGTCGAGCAGGCCCGGCACCTCACCCGATTTGCGCTGCAGCCGCCTGAGCAGGCTGGCGAGCTGCGGCAGGGGCGAAGACGGCCCCGACAGCACATCCTGCGCATCGTGAATCTCGGACGCGATCTTTTCGGCGCGCATCATCTGGGCGCGTAATTCGGCAAGCTCGGTCTCTTCGCCCGGCTGCGGATCGAGCTTCGCCAACTCGGCGACCGAGGCCCTGAGATAATCGGCCTCGCGCGCCGCCGCCTCGACCTTGGCGCGGTGCCGCGAAAGCTCCTGTTCGCAGTTCCGCCAATAGCGCCAGGCTTCGCCCGTCCCGCGCACGGCGCCGAGATGGCCGCCGAAACTATCCAGCAATTCGCGGTGGGCGCCGGGATCGACGAGCGCCCGCTCGTCATGCTGGCCGTGTATCTCGACCAGCGCGCGGCCGACGTCGCGCATCAGGGTCACGCTGGACGGCTGATCATTGACGAAAACGCGGGTGCGGCCGTCGGCGGTCTGCACGCGGCGCAGGATGATGTCGCCATCATCCTCGATGTCGTTGTCGGCAAGCAGCGCGCGCGCCGGGTGGTTGCGCGGCACGTCGAACACGGCGATGACCTGGCCCTGCGCCGCGCCATGGCGGACGAGCGACGCGTCGCCGCGCGCGCCAAGCGCCAGCGACAGCGCATCGAGCAGGATGGATTTGCCGGCGCCGGTCTCGCCGGTCAGCACCGAAAGCCCAGGCAAGAAGTCGATGTCCAGCTTCTCGATCAGGACGATATCGCGGATCGACAGTCTGGACAGCATCAGAAGTGTCAGGCGCCGGTGATCAGCTTCCCGGCCTTGGAGATCCACGACCCGGCATTCTCGCGCGGTTCAAGCCCGTTGCTCTGCAGGAGCTTGTAGGAATCCTTGTACCACTGGCTGTCCGGGTAGTTGTGGCCGAGCACCGCTGCGGCTGTCTGCGCTTCCGAAGTCAGGCCCATCGCGTAGTAGGCTTCGGTCAGTCGCGCGAGCGCCTCCTCGACATGGCGCGTGTTGGAGTAGTTCTCGACCACGGTGCGGAAGCGCTTGACGGCGGCGATATATTCGCGGCGTTCCAGATAGTAGCGGCCGATCTGCATCTCCTTGCCGGCGAGCTGGTCGGTGGCAAAGCGGATCTTGTCCTTGGCGTCGTCGACATACTCGGAATTCGGCCAGCGGGTCACCAGGTCCTGCATGGTCTGCACCGTCTGGCGCGCTTCCTTCTGGTCCTGGGTGACGTCCTTGATCTGCCGGTAGTAGCTCAAGCCGATGATGTACTGCGCATAGGCGGCATCGTCGGTTGACGGATAGAGCGTCAGGTAACGTTTGGCGGAACCGATCGCCTCGTCATAGTTGCCGGCGCGATAATCGGCGAAGGCGCCCATCACCATCGATTTGCGGGCGAATTCCGAGTAGGGATGCTGGCGGTCGACGGCGTCGAACTTCTTGCTCGCCTCATCGAGGCGGCCGGCATTCAGATTGGCGAGGCCCTGGTTGTAGAGAACGTCTGCGGGTTCGGTGTGGTCGACATAGGTCGCCAGATTGACGTCCTTTTCGGAGGACATGCAGGCCGACAGCATGAGCGACGGGGCGACCAACGAAAACGCCAGGAAAACAGCCCGATACGGCGCCTTCGATTGACCAACTCGCGAAAAAAACATGTTTGGATTCCGCCCTTTCGGCGTCGTTTCGGTCCCGGCCGCAGCCATAAACCATTATCCCCTTGCCCGGCAACGCTATGTCCGGCCAATCGCACATTTTTGTGGCGGTTTGGGACCGTCCCCAAAGCCGCTCGATTTCACGGGTTTGTGATGCATTTGCGCAACACAGGCTTCGCTACAAAGCCAGAAAATCGTTAAAAATCAGATGACCCAGGGCGCGTAGACCGGTCCGCTGACGGCGATCATTTCGGCGACCCGGCCGCGCTCGCGGCGCCGCGTCTCGACGATCTCGAAGGCCGTACGGTCCGAAAGCAGGCGGCGCAGCGCCGCCGCGTTCATCCGATGGCCGCCACGATAGGAGCGGAAGCAGCCGATGAAGCGCGCGCCGGCAAGCGCCAGGTCGCCCATGGCGTCGAGCGTCTTGTGGCGGGCGAATTCGTTCGGATAGCGCAGTCCGCCGACATTGATGACGCGGTTGTCGTCGCCGATGACCAGCGAGTTCTCCAGCGACGACCCGAGCGCGTAGCCGGCGGCCCACAGCCGCTCGACATCCTTCATGAAGCCGAAGGTGCGGGCCCGCGCGATGTCGCGGCGGAAGATGTCGGGGTTGATATCGGAGGCGAAGAGCTGGCGGCCGATTGCCGGGCTCTCGAAGTCGATCTCGACCTCGAATCGCGTGCCGTCATAGGGGCGGAACTCGGCCCAGGATGCACCGGCTTCGACGCGGATCGGCTTGACCACGCGGATATAGCGGCGCTTGACCGAAAGCGTGTCGATCCCCGCCTGGTCGAAGGCTTCGACAAAGGCCACCGCGCTGCCGTCGAGAATGGGGACTTCCGGACCGTCGATCTCGATGATGAGATTGTCGATGCCAAGTCCGAACACCGTCGCCATGAGATGTTCGACGGTTCCGATATGCTGGCCGACCGGATCGCCGAGCATGGTGCACAGGTCGGTGGCGCCGACCTCGGAGACCAGCGCGCGGAACTCGCGGAACTCGCCGCCATTCGCGAGGTGGAACACGATGCCGGTATCGGCGTCGGCGGGCAGGAAATGAACGGTGACGGGCTTGCCGCTGTGGACGCCGGTGCCGGTCAGCGTCACGCGCGCCTTAACTGTCGTCTGATAGTCGTGCAAGACAAACCCCATAAGCCCAAACCGCCTGTGTCCGCTTGTCAGCCTTAGGCATTATCGGCCCGACGGATCATCTGGCCTGCGCGCAAAAGCGGCGAATGAGCAAGGCAGCGGCTCTGATAACATCGGCAGGCAGGGCCAACTCCCCGAATCCCGGCAAACCGACTTTAGTCCGACGCGAAGATAGTGGCCCGTCCGGGAGACTCCAAATCACGGTTTCTTACCCCGTGTAACCGCTGCCCTGAACGAAGAAACACTCGTAATCCGTTGTTTCTCTATAACTTTTAAAGGCAACAGGCAGACGATTCTCTCGCCCGCCTGTTAACAGCTGTTATATATCGTTAGTGTATGTTCTGCCCGAAAGTGCACAGCGGTTTTGGGAGAACGACATTATCAAACATTGCTTAAAGCGCGCCGCACAGGCGGCGCGCTTTAACGATTAGTTCGCCTGGCGACGCAGGAACGCCGGGATCTCCAGCTGGTCGTCTTCCTGCACCGTGCGGCTTTGAGGCGTGAGGCGCCCCTGGTCGTCGAGCTGGCCGCGGCGCGGCGCATAGAGCTGCGGGTCCTGGCTGGCGAGGCGGCGCATTTCCGGTGCCGCCTGGCGCAGTTTCGGCTCGCGCGGCTGCGCCGGCTGCAGCCGGGCCGGCTCTTCCTCGCGGCGGGTCAGGCCGTTGGTCAGCCGCTTGATCAGCCCCATCGGTCCGCTGTTCTCATGATCCGCAGGGCGGCTCTTGGCCTCCACCTCGGCCCTCACGACCGGTGGAAAGTCCTCGACGCGCGGCATGCGCTGCGGCGCTGCAGCCACAGGCTGCGGCATCTCGCGCTGCGGCGCGGGCTGCATGACCGGCTGCTGGGCGATCGGCTGCGGCTGAGGCTGGGCCGGCGGAGCCTGGAAGATCTTGCTCTGCGGGCGGAAGTCGTCGAGCGGCGCGGGGCGCGGCTGTGCCATCGCGGCGGCGTTCGCCTCTGCAAGCTGGATCGCCTCGGCAACCGGATCGACGGCGCGCGGCTCGTAGGCCTGCTGCTGAACCGGTGCGGGACGGCTTTCCTGAACAGGTGCGGCGGGACGGGCGACCGGCTTCTGCGGCGCGCGGATGGAGATTGGCGCCGCGGCGATTTCGGCCGCCGACTTGTCGATGCCGGTAGCGACCACCGAGACGCGGATCACGCCTTCCAGTTCCTCGTCGAAGGTGGCGCCGAGGATAATGTTGGCGTCCTGGTCGACCTCCTCGCGGATCCGGGTCGCGGCTTCGTCGACCTCGAACAGGGTGAGGTCGCGGCCGCCGGTGATCGAGATCAGCAGGCCCTTGGCGCCCTTCATCGAGGTCTCGTCGAGCAGCGGATTGGCGATCGCCGCCTCGGCGGCGGCCATGGCGCGGCCCTCGCCCGAAGCCTCGCCGGTGCCCATCATCGCCTTGCCCATCTCTCGCATCACCGAGCGGACGTCAGCGAAGTCGAGATTGATCAGGCCTTCCTTGACCATCAGGTCGGTGATGCAGGCTACGCCGGAGTAGAGCACCTGGTCGGCCATGGCGAAGGCATCGGCGAAGGTGGTCTTGTCGTTGGCCAGCCGGAACAGGTTTTGGTTGGGGATGACGATGAGCGTATCGACGCATTTCTGCAGTTCCTCGATGCCCATGTCGGCCGTCTTCATGCGGCGCTGGCCCTCGAAATGGAACGGCTTGGTGACGACGCCGACGGTGAGGATGCCCTTTTCGCGCGCCGCGCGGGCAACGACGGGTGCAGCGCCCGTGCCGGTGCCGCCGCCCATGCCGGCGGTGACGAAGCACATATGCGTGTTGGACAGATGATCGATGATCTCGTCGATGCACTCTTCCGCCGCCGCGCGGCCGACTTCCGGCTGCGAGCCGGCGCCGAGGCCTTCCGTGACATGCGCGCCGAGCTGGATCAGCCGCTCAGCCTTCGACATCGTCAGCGCCTGCGCGTCGGTGTTGGCCACCACGAACTCGACGCCGCGCAAGCCGGCTGTGATCATGTTGTTGACCGCGTTGCCGCCGCCGCCGCCGACACCGAACACGGTGATGCGTGGCTTAAGCTCGGTGATGTCCGGCTTCTTGAGATTGATGGTCATAGTCTCCGTCCTTTGCCTTTCCCGCCGCCTCGCCGCTGCGGCCGCCTTTGGGGCTGTCCCCGTCAAATTAAAAACTGTCTCTCAACCACTGACTCATGCGATGCAGTTTTCCGCCCGTTCCGGTCATCCTGAAACCGGAAAGTCCTTTCGCCGAATGGCTCTCGAAGCTCGCCATTTGAGGATAGATCAGAAGCCCGACCGGGGTCGAAAACGCCGGCCCCTTGGCCGCTTCCGGCAGGCCTGCCACGCCGAGCGGCCGGCCGATGCGCACGTTGCGCCCAAGAATGCGGCGCGCCGCCTCCGGCAGGCCCGCCAGTTGGCTGGCGCCGCCGGTGAGGACGACCCGCTTGCCGACGGCGTTGCCGTAGCCCGATTTGTTCAGCCGGTCGCGCAAAAGCTCCAGCGTCTCGTCGATGCGCGCCCGGATGATCCGCGTCATCACCGAGCGCGGGATCTGTAGCGGCAGCTCGCCCTCCTCGCCGATCGGCTGGATGGAAACCAGGTCGCGGTCGTCCGCACTGCCCGGCAGCGCAGAGCCATGCATCACCTTCAGCCGCTCGGCGGCGTCGAGCGAAGTCGACAGCCCCTTGGCCATGTCGAGCGTCACATGATTGCCGCCGATGGCGATGGCGTCGCCATGCACGAACTTGCCTTCCGAGAACACCGAGATCGTGGTCGTGCCGCCGCCCATATCGATGCAGGCCGCGCCCATTTCGAGCTCGTCGTCGACCAAAGCCGCGAGACCGCTGGCATAGGGCGTCGCCACCATGCGCTCGACCGACAGATGCGAGCGGTTGATGCAAAGCTCGAGATTGCGCATCGGCGCAGCATCGCCGGTCAGCACATGCATATCGACGCCCAGCGTCTCCCCGACCATACCGCGGGGATCCCGCACGCCGCGCTCGGCATCGAGCGAGAAGCCGACGGGAAGCGAATGAACCACCTCTCGCTCGGCCCGCAGCGCCTGCTTGGCGCCGGCAGCGAGCACGCGCTTGATGTCGGCTTCCTCGACCTGATGGCCGCCGAGATTGATGGTTGCCGAAAAGGCCTCGCTCTTCAGCCGGCCGGCCGTCATGTTGACGATAAGGGAATCGACGGTGAGCCCCGCCATGCGCTCGGCGGCGTCGACGGCGAGACGGATGGCATGCTCGGCGCGGTCGAGATCGACCACGACGCCCGACTTAACTCCCTGCGACTTCTGATGGCCGATGCCGATCACCTGGATGCGATGCGAGCGTCCGCGCAACAGCTTGCCGTCCTCGCGCGGCTTCAGCTTCGCCACCACGCAGCAGACCTTGCTCGAGCCGACATCGAGCACCGTCAGCGTGCCCGACCGGCGCGAAGAGGCATCACCGCCGCCGCCAAGCCAGCTCATATCTTCGTCTCCGGCTTGCGTTTCGTCAGGGTCTTCGGCTTGTCGCTGAGCGCGGCTTCGCGCTGCGTCGCCGCTTCCGGCGAGAGCTCGACGACCAGGCGATCGGACAACCGCATGTCGACGGCAGCGATGTCGCGCGTTAACAGTCCGTCATCATGGTCAAGCTTGACGAGCTCGGCGATCGCCTGATCCTCGCCGTCTTCCGGCAGCTTCACGGTGATGCCGTTCTCCAGCTTGAGATCCCAGCGCCGCTCGCCGACACGAATATAGCCTTTGACCCGCGCCGCCAGCTCGGGATAGCGCTTGATCCTCTCCAGGAAATCCGGCGCCTTGGCCGGCGCGCCCGTGCCGATGATCAGCGGCAGCAAAGCCTGCTTGCCGCCCGAGAACGGCGCGATCACCTCGCCCGACCGCTCGATGACCGAAAGCGAATTGCCCTGCTGCCAGAGCGCGAAGGGCTCACGTTCCTCGACACGGACCTCGAGCGTGTGAGGATAGATCTTGCGCACCGCTGCAACCTCGACCCAAGGCAATGTCGCGATGCGCTCGCGCGCAGCCTCGGCATCAAAGCCGATCAGCGACGTCCAGCCATCGAGGCCGAGGCGGTCCAGTATATCGATCTCGGAAGTCTGGCGATTGCCGACGACCTTGATCTGGTCGACGGCAAAACCGGTTCGGGCCGTCACGCCCTGCACGATGCTGTCGGCGTAGCCGCCGAGATAGGCCCCGTAGGCTCCGGCGGAAGCCAACAAGGCAGCCGAGAGGATCGCAGCCGAGAAGCGCGGCGCCTCGTACTCGCCATCGCAGAGACGGGCAAGCAAACGCACCGGCCGCCGCAGCTGGCGCGGCAACACGAAATGGTCGAACGACAGCGGCACGCCGAACAGCGCAGGCCCAGTCCCGCGACCTTTGCCCTGGCCCCACCTCAACGCAGACACGAAGCGTCCTCCACCATCCAACTCAACAATTCGCCGAACGAATGCCCCGCTTGCGCGGCGATTTCAGGCACCAGAGACGTCGGCGTCATGCCCGGCTGGGTGTTGATCTCGAGCCAGACAACCTCGCCGTTTTCGGAGTGACGGTCGTCGTAACGGAAGTCCGACCGGGAAACGCCCCGGCAACCGATAGCAAGATGAGCCTTGAGGGCCAGTGTCTGTATTTTTTGGTAAATATTCGGTGAAATTTTTGCAGGGGTTTCGTGTTTTGATCCACCCGGGACGTACTTTGAATCGTAGTCGTAGAAGGAATGACCGGTCGGGATGATTTCACAGACCCCGAGCGCCACGTCACCCATCACCGCGCAGGTCAACTCGCGCCCGTGGATGTAGCGCTCGACCATGACGATCTCGCCATACTTCCATTCGGACGAGCCGATGACTTGCGGCGGATGCGACTGCCCCTCGTGCACGATGACGACGCCGAAGCTCGAGCCTTCATTGACCGGCTTCACCACGTAAGGCGGCTTCATCGGATGCTTGTTCTGGACGGAGAAGCGGTTGACCACCTTCGATTCCGCGACGGGAATGCCGGACGCCTTGGCGACCTTCTTGGCCTGCTCCTTGTTCATGGCCAGCGCCGAAGCGAGCACGCCCGAATGGGTGTAGGGAATTCCGAGATATTCGAGAATTCCCTGGATGGTGCCATCCTCGCCGAACGGGCCATGCAGCGCGTTGAAGGCGACATCGGGCTTGAGCTCGGCAAGCAGAGACCCGACATCGCGCGAAACATCGACGCGGGTGACCTGATAGCCTTCATTCTCGAGCGTATCCGCACATGCCTTCCCCGACGACAGAGACACGGGCCGCTCCGAGGAAAATCCCCCCAGGAGAACAGCCACATGCTTCTTCTTCATCCCGCCTTCCCCTTTCACGCCGGGCCTGCAACCAATATTTCCGCACGCAACATTTCCGCACATTGAGTCCGAGTCTTCCGGCAGGTTGCCCCCCAGACGGAAAACGCGGGTAACGCGTCAAACGACTCAAATCAGGAAACGCTTTAGCGCAGAGAATCAGAGAGTTGATTCCCTGGCAAGTACCTATGATTCCGAGAGATTCACTTTCCGCGAAAACGGGCGAGAAAAGTGTGTTGTTGAGTCTTTGCGGTAACGCTTGACGGCGTCGCCGACGACGCAAGTTCAAGCACTACTTGAACATCACAGCGAGCTAAAGAAGCTGGCCCAGGAACTCCTGCACCGCGTGACCCGGCCGGAAGTTGCCCAGCCGCTTGATCTCCCAATGCAGGCGGATGCCCGAATTTTCCAGCACCCGCGCGCGCACCGTCTCGCCGAGATATTCGAGATCGTAGCCGGTCGCCGTGCCGGTGTTGATCATGAAGTTGCAGTGCATCGGAGACATCTGCGCGCCGCCGATCATCAGCCCGCGACAGCCGGCCTTGTCGATCTCTTTCCACGCCGACGAGCCTTCCGGGTTCTTGAAGGTCGAACCGCCGGTCTTCTCGCGGATCGGCTGCACCGTCTCGCGATGGTTCTGCACGGCGTCCATCGCCGCCTTAATCGCAGCCTTGTCTTGCGGGATGCCCTCGAAGATGGCCGAGGTAAAGATCAATCCGCCAGGCGCCGACGAATGGCGGTAGGCATAGCCCATATCCGCATTGCTCAGCGTATGGACATTACCTGCGCGATCGAGCGCCCGCACCTCGACCACGCGCTCGCGCGTCTCGACGCCATTGGCGCCAGCATTCATCCTCAGCGCCCCGCCGACAGCGCCCGGAATGCCGTGATAGAAATGGAACCCGCCGATGCCGGCTTCATAAGCCACGGCGGCCAGGCGCTTGTCCGGCGTTGCCGCGCCAGCCTTGATGGTGGTCGATCCCGTGACTTCGGCCTCGCCAAAGCCCTTGGCGGAGAGCCTCACCACAAAACCGGGGATGCCGCCGTCGCGCACCAGAAGGTTTGAGCCGACGCCGACGACCGTGATCGGGATTTCCTCCGGCACCGCGCGCAGGAAGGCCGCGAGATCCTCCTCGTCGGCCGGCTGGAACAGCGCTTCCGCCAGCCCGCCGGCACGGAACCAGGTGATCTTGTCCATCTCGGCATTGGGCGTGACGCGGCCGCGCAGGCCGGCAAGCTTGTCGCCGAGCTTGTCGATCAGGTCCTGGCCGCGCATCATGAGGGGGCCCCACCGAGTTCCTTGGGCAGCGCATAGGCCCATTGCGTGATGTTGCCGGCGCCAAGGAAGATGACGAAGTCGCCCGGCTTGGCAAGTTCGCGGACGGCCGGCGCGACCGCCGTCGGGCCTTCGATATAGCGCGCGTCGCGATGGCCGCCGGCACGGATGCGCGACACCAGCGCGTCCGAGGTCACGCCCTCGATCGGTTCCTCGCCGGCCGCGTAAACGGGCGCCACCATGACCGTGTCGGCATCGTTGAAGCAGACGGAAAACTCATTGAACAGGTCGTGCAGCCGGGTGAAGCGGTGCGGTTGCGCAATCGCGATGACGCGGCCCTTTGTGGCCCCGCGCGCGGCCTTGAGCACCGCCGCGATCTCCACCGGGTGGTGGCCGTAATCGTCGAAGACCTCGACGCCGTTCCAGGAACCGGTGTGCGTGAAACGCCGCTTGACGCCGGCGAAGGATGACAGGCCTTTCTTGATGGCTTCGGCGGACAGACCGAGCTCGTGCGCGACCGCGATCGCCGCCGTCGCGTTGGAGACATTATGGCGGCCGGGCATGGGCAGTCGCAGACCTGTGATCGTCGTCGTGCCCCGTCCCTTGCGGTCGCGGATCACCACGTCGAACTCGGATGTAGCTCCGTCCATGCGATGATTGGCGAAGCGCACGTCGGCCTGGGCATTCTCGCCATAGGTGATGACGCGCCGATCCTCGATGCTGCCGACCAGCGCCTGCACCTCCGGATGGTCGGTGCACATCACGCCGAAACCGTAGAACGGAACGTTCTCGACGAACTGGCGGAAGGCCTCGCGCACCTTGTCGAAGCTGCCATAGTGGTCGAGATGCTCGGGGTCGATGTTGGTGACGACGGCGATGTCGGCCGGCAGCTTGAGGAAGGTACCGTCGCTCTCGTCGGCCTCGACCACCATCCACTCGCCGTCACCCATGCGGGCATTGGTACCATACGCGTTGATGATCCCGCCATTGATGACGGTCGGATCAAGCCCGCCGGCTTCGAGCAGCGTCGCGACCATGGAGGTGGTCGTCGTCTTGCCATGCGTGCCGCCGATGGCGACCGCCTGGCGGAAGCGCATCAGCTCGGCCAGCATCTCGGCGCGGCGCACGACCGGCAGCAGTTTCTCGCGCGCCGCCTTGAGCTCGGGGTTGGATTTCTTGATGGCGGTCGACACCACGACCACCTCGGCCTCGCCGATGTTCTCGGCCTTGTGGCCGACGAAGCATTCGATGCCCCTGTCGCGCAGCCGCTGCACATTGGCGCCGTCCGCCTGGTCGGAGCCCTGCACCTTGTAGCCGAGATTGTGCAGCACCTCGGCAATGCCGCTCATGCCGATGCCGCCGATGCCGATGAAATGCACGAGGCCGATCGTCTGCGGCATCTTCATGCGCGCGTCCTCCTGTAGTCGGAAACCGTTTTGCCGGACGCAATAGCCTCTGTGAGATCGCCGAGCAACCGCGCCGCGTCGGGTTTTCCGGCCGAGCGGGCAGCCGCGGCCATTGCGGTCAGCCGGCCGGGATCCTCCATCAGCCCGCCGACCAACGCGGCGATCCGCTCGGCCGAGAGCGTCGATTGCTGATGGACCTCGGCCCCACCGGCGGAGGCAAGTGCCGCGGCATTCGCCGCCTGGTCGTGATCGAGCGCATGCGGGTAAGGCACCAGCAGCGCCGGGCGTCCAATGACCGCGATCTCCGATACGGTCGAGGCACCGGACCGCGACATCACCAGATGTGCGGCCGCCATGCGCGCCGCCATATCGGTGAAGAAGGGCGAGACCTGCGCGTCGACGCCGAGATCGGCATAGGCGGTCTTCACTCGCGCCACGTCTTCCGCGCGCGCCTGCTGGGTGATCGCCAGCCGCTTGCGCTGCGCTTCGGGCAAAAGCGCTATCGCCGCCGGCACAGCATCGGAAAAGAACTGCGCACCCTGGCTGCCGCCGAAGACCAGGAAGCGGAACGGCTCGCTGGCATCCGACGCGACATAAGGCGATTTCGCCGCTTCAAGTATCTGCGGCCTCACAGGATTGCCCGTGGTCACCGTCTTGGCGCCGGCCGCGCTTTCCCCCTCCGGCAGGAAACCGCCGGCAATCGCATCGACCCGGCTCGACAGCGCCTTGTTGGCACGGCCCATGACGGCGTTCTGCTCATGGATCAGCGTCGGCACCTTGCGCCGTGTCGCCGCATAGAGCGGCGGCAATGTCGGATAGCCGCCGAAGCCGACGACGACGTCGGGCTTGATCCTGGCGATGACACGCCCCGCTTGCCGCACGCCTTGCCAGATCGCCCAGAAGGCGGCGAGCACGGCGAAGGGATTCTTCGAGCCCAAAGTCGCCGAGCGGATGGAGTGGATCGCGGCGGCGGGAAAGTGGCCGGAGTAGCGCTCCGCGCGGCGGTCGGTGGCAAGATGCACCTCCCAGCCCCGCTCGATCAGCTCATGCGCAAGCGCCTCGGCTGGGAACAGATGTCCGCCCGTTCCGCCGGCCGCCAGCAGGATGACACCCCTCGACATCCCGCCTCATTCCGCCGGCATGGCGCGCTGCGAGAAGGCGTAGCCAATCTGCTTGCGCTTTTCGGGATGCTTGCGCGTCAGCGCCAGCACCATGCCCATCGAGACGGCAATCGCGATCTGCGAGGAGCCGCCGTAGGAAATGAAGGGCAGCGTCATGCCCTTGGCCGGCATCAACTGTAGGTTCACGCACATGTTGATGGCCGACTGCAAGCCGAAAATGGTGACGAGCCCGCCGACGGCGTAACGGGTGAAGTCGTCATGCTCCTTGAGCGCGATGCTCAATCCGCGCAGCACGATGAAAGCGAAAATCGACATGATGAAGAAGCACATGATCAGCCCGAACTCCTCGCCCGCGACCGAAAACACGAAGTCGGCGTGGCTGTCGGGGATGACCCGCTTCACCGTGCCCTCGCCTGGGCCGACGCCGAACCAGCCGCCATTGATCAGCGCCTCGCGGCCCATGTCGACCTGGAAAGTGTCGCCTTCGCCGGTGAGGAACTTGTCAATGCGGGCAGCCACATGCGGAAACACTGTATAGGCCGCGAACACGCCGCCGACGCCGGCGGCCCCCAGCGCGACGATCCAGAACCACGGCAGGCCGGCCATGAAGAACATCACGCCCCAGGTGCCCAGCACCAGCATGGTCTGGCCGAGATCCGGCTGCGCGATCAGCAGCGAGATCACCAAGGCCAGCAGCAGCATGGCGAACAGATTGCCGGGAATGTCTGGCTGGCGCTTGTGCTCGGCAAACAGCCAGGCGCAAATGATGACAAAGGCCGGCTTCAGGAACTCGGACGGCTGGATCGAGAGCCCGGCCAGCGATACCCAGCGCCGCGCGCCCTTCACCTCGACGCCGATATAGAGAACCGCCACCATCAGCACCAGCATGATGCAGATCATCGCCAGCGACATGCGCCTTATTTGTCGCGCTTCCAGGAAGGAAACCGCGAGCATCACGACGAGCGCCGGGATGGTGAAGATGATCTGTCTTGTGGCGAAGTGGAAGCTGTCGAGACCGATGCGCTCGGCGACCGCCGGGCTTGCGGCGAAGGACAAGACGATGCCGAGCCCCATCAGCGACAGAAATGCCGCCAGGAACCAGCGATCGATCGTCCACCACCAGGTTGCGACCGGACTTTTGTCGAGACGGCTTTGCATCAACGTGGCCCTCCGATGGGTTTCACCCCATCAATAGCAGTCGCAGCTTGCCTGAAGGCTTCGCCGCGAACCTCGAAATTCTTGAACTGGTCGAAACTGGCGCAGGCCGGCGAAAGCAGGACGACGGCCTCGCCGCCGGTGTCGCCCGCGGCGTCATGGGCGGCGTGCTCGACCGCGGCCGCCAACGTTCCGGAAATTTCGTAAGGCACCGCCTCGCCGAGCGTGGCGGCGAAAGCGGGAGCGGCCTCGCCGATCAGATAGGCCTTGGCGATGCGTGGGAAGAAACCGCGCAGCGGCTCTATCCCGCCTTCCTTGGGCAGGCCGCCTGCGATCCAATAGATGCGGTTGAAGCTCGACAGCGCGGGAGCCGCCGCATCGGCATTGGTCGCCTTGGAATCGTTGACGAACAGCACATGATCCTTGCGGCCCACCTGCTCCATGCGGTGCGCCAGCCCCGGGAAGCTTTCCAGCCCCGCCTGGATCTCGCCGAGTTCCAGCCCGACCCTGAGGCAGGCGGCCACGGCGGCGAGCGCGTTCTGCGCATTATGCTGGCCGCGCAGCGAGCCGATGCCTTCCAGGAATGCGATGCGGCTGTAGCGACCGTGCACGGCTTCCATCAGATTCGTGCCGTCAGCGAAATAGCCGTCGGTCAGCGGCAAGCGCTTGGAAATGCGGATCACTTGCCGGCCTGCCCGCTCCAGCCGGTCGGCGATCTGGGCGCACCAGGAATCGTCGACGCCGATGATCGCGGTGTCGCTGCCGGCGACCAGCCTTTCCTTGATCGAGGCGTAATGGGCCATGGTGCCGTGGCGGTCGAGATGGTCGGGCGTCAGATTGAGCAGGATGCCGGCGGTCGGATTGATCGAGGGCGCGAGATCGATCTGGTAGGAAGAGCACTCCACCACATAGTGCCGTTCGGCCTCGGGCGGATCGAGCGTCATGATGGCGCGGCCGATATTGCCGCCCATCTGGGTGTCGCGTCCGGCCGACTTCAGGATGTGCGCCGTCATCGCTGTGGTCGTCGATTTGCCGTTGGTGCCGGTGATCGCGACGAAGGGTGCGGCCGGCGCGCGCTGGATGCGCTCGCGGCAGAACAGCTCGATATCGCCGATCACCTCGACGCCGGCGCCGCGCGCCAGTTCCACCGTCCAGTGCGGCTTCGGATGCGTGAGCGGCACACCGGGCGACAGGACGAAGGCCGCAAAGCGCGACCAGTCGGCGCCGCGCAGGTCGCCGGTCGCGATCCCGGCGGCTGCTGCCTTGGCGACGCTGTCCGGATTGTCGTCCCAGGCGAGGATCTCGGCGCCGCCGGCGATCAGCGCATGCGCGGTGGCAATCCCCGACCCGCCGAGCCCGAAGAGCGAAACGCGTTTGCCTGCAAATGAAGCGGCGGCGATCAAGCGGGCATCCTATCTGAGCTTGAGGGTGGAGAGGCCGACCAGCGCCAGGATGACGGCGATGATCCAGAAGCGGATCACCACCTGGCTTTCGGTCCAGCCGAGCTTTTCGAAATGGTGATGGATCGGTGCCATCAGGAAGACGCGCTTGCCGGTCATCTTGAAATAGCCGACCTGGATGATGACCGACAGGATCTCCACCACGAACAGGCCGCCGACAATGACCAGCACGATCTCGTGCTTGGTGGCGACAGCGATGGTGCCGATCAGGCCGCCCATGGCAAGCGAGCCGGTGTCGCCCATGAAGATTGCGGCCGGCGGTGCGTTGAACCACAGGAAGCCGAGGCCGGCGCCGATGACGGCGCCCAGCACGACCGCCAGTTCGCCGGTGCCGGGAACGAAATGGATCTGCAGATACTCGGCGAACACCGCGTTGCCGGAAAGATAGGCGATGACGCCGAACGACGCCGCAGCGATCATGATCGGCACGATCGCCAGCCCGTCCAGACCGTCGGTCAGGTTCACCGCATTGCCGGCGCCGACGATCACGAAGCAGGAGAACGGCACGAAGAACCAGCCGAGATGGATCAGGAATTCCTTGGCGAACGGGAAGGTCAGCGACGACGAGAACGGCGCCTGGCCGTTATGCATGATCACCCAGGCCGCGATGCCGGCGACAACGAATTCGATCGCCAGCCGCGCCTTGCCGGAGAAGCCCAGATGCGACTGTTTCGTCACCTTGAGATAGTCGTCGTAGAAACCGATCGAGCCGAAGCCGACGGTGACCAAAAGCACCACCCAGACATAGATGCTGGAGAGGTTTGCCCACAGAAGCGAGGAGCCGATGATGCCGGACAGGATCATCAGCCCGCCCATCGTCGGCGTTCCGGCCTTCTTGAAATGCGTCTGCGGTCCGTCGGCGCGGATCGGCTGGCCCTTGCCCTGGCGAAGCCGCAGCGAATTGATGATGGTCGGTCCGAATATGAAGACGATCAGCGCCGAAGTGATCAGCGCACCGCCGGTGCGAAAGGTGATGTAGCGGAAGACATTGAAGGCCGAGATCTTGTCCGCGAAATCAACGAGTAAAGTGAGCATCGGTCCCCCGGATCCCGACCTCAGGTCGGTTCAATGGTTGCGGCTTCCGCCGGAAATTTGCCGAGCAATGCCTCGACCAGCTTTGAAAAGCCGATGCCTTTCGACGACTTGACCATCACCACGTCGCCCGGCCTGATCGCCGACATGACGACGGGCTTCAGCTCTTCGGCTCCTGGCCGGTACTCGGTTTCGACATCCGAAGGCAAAACCTCGGCCAGTGCCCGCATCTCCGGGCCGCCGAGAAAGACGTTGCGCGTTTCTGTGCCGACAATAAGTTCGGCAAGGGCCGCGTGGAGCTTCGCCGAATGGCTGCCGAGTTCCAGCATGTCGCCAAGCACGGCGATGCGCCTGCCCTCGCCCGATACCGGCGTGGCGTTGAGCAGCGCCATGGCTGCCGCCATCGACGCCGGATTGGCATTGTAGCTCTCGTCGATCAGCGTGATCGGACCGTTCGGATGGCGCAAAATGTGGCGCCGGCCGCGCCCGCGCTCGGCCGAAAGATCGGCGAGCGCCGCCGCGACCTTGTCGAGATCGGCGTCGACCAGTTGCGCGGCGCCAAGCACCGCCAGCACATTCTGCACGATGTGGCGGCCGGGCGCCCCCACACGGGCCGTCACGTCCCTCTTGCCGATCTTGACCGCGATATCGGAGTGATCGGCATAAAGGTCGCAGCCAATAAGACGAAAGGCCGAGCGGGCGTTCTCGCCGAAGCCGAAGACATGCTCGACACCTGCATCCTTGGCCACTTTCCCGAGCAGCTTCCAACGCGGATCGTCGCGATTGAGCAGCGCGGCGCCGCCGGCCTCTATGCCCTCGAAAATCTCGGCCTTGGCCATGGCGATCTCGTCGAGATTCTTGAAGAAGCCGAGATGGGCGGCCGCGATCAGCGTGACGATCGCGACATGCGGCCTCACCATCTTGACCAGCGGCCTTATCTCGCCCGGATGATTCATGCCGATCTCGAAGATCGCGTAGTCGCAGTCTGCGGGCATGCGCGCCAAGGTAAGTGGCACGCCCCAGTGATTGTTAAACGACTGCGCCGAGGCGTGCACCTTGCCGACCGCCGACAGCACATGGCGCAGCGCTTCCTTTGTGGTCGTCTTGCCCGCAGAGCCGGTCACCGCGATGATCTTGGCCCGTGAGCGAGCGCGCGCCGCAATGCCGAGCTTTTCCAGCGCCGCAAGCACATCCTGCACGACGATCATCGGCGCCGTCAGCCGGCCGAGCGACGGCAGCTTGCCCTCGGCGACGACCAGCACGGCAGCGCCCGCCTTCACTGCGGCGGTCGCGAAATCGTGGCCGTCCATCGTCTCGCCCTTGATGGCGAAGAAGGCGTTGCCCGGTTCGAGGCTGCGGCTGTCGATCGAAATGCCGGTGATGCCTTCCGGCAGCGAGCCGATCGGCCTGCCGCCCATGGCCTCGACAAGCGCTTGCGACGTCCACAGCAAGCTCATGCGGCGCGCTCCTGGAGCGCCTCGCGCACTTCCTCGTGATCGGAAAAGTGGAAGGTTTCGGTGCCGATCGTCTGGCCTTCCTCATGCCCCTTGCCGGCAACGATCAGCGTATCGCCGGCATGGAGCATGGCGACGGCCTCGTGGATCGCTTTGCGGCGGTCGCCGATCT
>NZ_RZSN01000091.1:0-23614 GCF_003997315.1 Mesorhizobium sp. M1A.F.Ca.IN.020.04.1.1 | reverse complement strand
CGGATGCAACGACCCCGCAGCCTGCCGAGCCGCTGAAGAACGGCGCGACGGAAATCTCAGGCATCAACGGAACCGACGTCGCCCCGGCTGTGCCGATGTCCCCGCCAGCTGCGCCGATCTCCCCGGCCTTGACTGAGGCCTCCGTGACCACGCCCATTGCGGAGACCGCCGGGTCCGCCCAGCCGGCGAAAAAAGTGGCCGCGTCGAAGGCGAAAGCCGCCGGTGCAGCGGCGAAAGCCGCATCGGCCAAGGCTCCGGCGACTAAAGCCCCGGTGAAATCTGCGCCGGCGGCGGCAAAGGTCGCAGCGCCTGCTAAGGAAGCGGCATCCAAGGTTGAGGCCAATCCCGCGGCGAAGAAGCCGGCCGTGAAAAAGGCCGCCGATGCCAAGAAGACGGCAGGAGCCGCCAAGTGAGCGTCTCGGACAAGGAGAGGGAAGAGATCGAGAAATCCTCGGCGCCGCTGATCGAGCACCTTGTCGAGCTGCGCCGGCGGCTGATCTGGTCGCTGGGCGGCTTCTTCATCGCCTTCCTCGCCTGCTTCTTCTTCGCCAAGCGCCTGTTCAACCTTCTGGTCGTCCCGTTCAAATGGGCGACGCAATGGGCTGGGCTCGACCCGCACAAGGTCGAGCTGATCTACACGGCGCCGCAGGAGTTCTTCTTCACCCAGGTGAAGCTCGCCATGTTCGGCGGCATGGTCATCGCTTTCCCGCTGATCGCCACGCAGATCTATAAATTCATCGCGCCGGGTCTCTACAAGAACGAACGCAGCGCCTTCCTGCCGTTCCTGATTGCGTCGCCCATCCTGTTCCTGATGGGCGCCTCGCTGGTCTATTTCTTCTTCACCCCGATGGTGATGTGGTTCTTCCTCGCCATGCAGCAGGTCGGCACCAACGACCAGGTGCAGATCTCCTTGCTGCCGAAAGTGTCGGAATATCTCAGCCTGATCATGACGCTGATCTTCTCCTTCGGCTTGGTGTTCCAGCTGCCGGTGGTGACCAGCCTGCTGACGCGCGTCGGCCTTCTGTCGTCGCAAGCGCTGGCCGAGAAGCGCAAATGGGCGATCGTCATTGCCTTCGTCGTCGCCGCGGTGTTGACCCCGCCAGATCCGATGAGCCAGATCGGCCTCGCTCTTCCGACCATCGTGCTCTACGAGGTCGCGATCTTCACTTCGCGCCTGATCGAGCGCAGCCGGGAGCGCGACCGTCTGGCGCGCGACAGGCAGGAAGAGGCAGACAGCACTGTCGCCGGAAAGACGCCGGACGCGCCGTCAACCTAGCGCTAAACCTGGTCCCAGGCCTGAAAAACACGGCTGCCGGCTGCTGCTGTCTTGCATCGATCAGGGATGCGGTTTACGCCCTCGAACCTTACTCGAGGACGGAAAGCCATGCTTGACATCAAATGGATTCGCGACAACCCGAAGGCCCTTGTCGAAGCGCTGGTGAAGCGCTCGTGGTCTGCTGACGACGCCCAGTCCGCCGTCGAGGATCTGATCGCCAGGGACGAGGAGCGGCGCACCCACCTCAGCGAATTGCAGGTCAAGCAGGAGCGCCGCAATGCCGCTTCGAAGGAGATCGGCAATGCCATGCGCTCGGGCGAGGCCGCGCTTGCTGAAAAGCTCAAGGCCGAGGTCGGCGAGATCAAGGCGTTCATCCAGAACGGCGAGGCGCGCGAGCGCGAGCTCGACCAGGCGCTGAACGACTCGCTTGCGGTCCTGCCCAACGTGCCGCTCGACGACGTGCCGGTCGGCAAGGACGAGCACGACAATGTCGTCAAGCGCGTCGTCGGCGATGTGCCGACCCGCCCGAACTGGGTGAAGGAGCATTTCGAGATCGGCGAAGCGCTCGGCATGATGGATTTCGAGCGTGCGGCGAAGCTGTCCGGCTCGCGCTTCACAGTGCTGAAGAGCCAGCTGGCGCGCATGGAGCGCGCGCTCGGCCAGTTCATGATCGACCTGCACACGACAGAGCACGGCTATGAGGAGATCCAGCCGCCGCTGATGGTGCGCGACGAGGTTCTCTTCGGCACCAACCAGCTGCCGAAATTCGAACTGGACCTGTTCTTCACGCCGCATGGCGACGGACGGCTGGGCCTGATCCCAACCGCGGAAGTGCCGCTCACCAACCTGGTGCGCGAGGAGATCACGCCGCATGAGAAGCTGCCGCTGCGCTACACGGCGCTGACGCCGTGCTTCCGCTCGGAAGCGGGCTCGGCCGGCCGCGACACGCGCGGCATGCTGCGCCAGCACCAGTTCTACAAGGTCGAGCTGGTGTCGATCACCGACCAGGAAAGCTCGCTCGCCGAGCATGAGCGCATGACGCAATGCGCCGAGGAGGTGCTGAAGCGGCTCGGCCTGCCGTTCCGCACGGTGACGCTCTGCACCGGCGACATGGGCTTTGGCGCACGCAAGACCTACGACATCGAGGTCTGGCTGCCGGGCCAGAACGCCTATCGCGAAATCTCGTCCTGCTCCGTCTGCGGCGACTTCCAGGCGAGGCGCATGGATGCCCGCTACAAGGACAAGGACGGCAAGGGCAACCGCTTCGTGCACACGTTGAACGGCTCCGGCACCGCGGTCGGCCGTGCTCTCATCGCCGTGGTCGAAAACTACCAGAATGAGGACGGCAGCGTAACCATTCCTGAAGTGCTGCGGCCTTACATGGGTGGTCTCGTCAAGATCGAATCGAAATGAGTTCATGCGCATCCTGCTGACCAATGATGACGGGATCCACGCCGAAGGCCTTGCGTCGCTCGAACGCATCGCCCGAACGCTCTCGGATGATGTCTGGGTGGTGGCGCCCGAGCAGGACCAGTCCGGCTACGCGCATTCGCTTTCGATTTCGGAACCGCTCAGGCTGAGGAAGGTCGGCGAGAAGCATTTCGCCGTGCGCGGCACGCCGACCGACTGCGTCATCATGGGCACGAAAAAGATCCTCCCCGGGCCGCCTGACCTCATCCTTTCGGGGGTCAACTCCGGCGCCAACATCGCCGACGACGTTACTTATTCGGGCACGGTGGCCGGCGCCATGGAGGGGGCGCTGCTCGGTATCCGTTCGATCGCGGTCAGCCAGGCCTATTCCTATCTCGGCGAGGACCGCGTCGTCCCTTACGAGACGACCGAAGCGCTGGCACCGGCGCTGCTCGAAAAGCTGATCGCAACGCCGCTGCCGGAAGGTGTGCTGCTCAACGTCAATTTCCCGAACTGCGCACCCGACGAAATCGAGGGCACGGTCGTGACCGCGCAGGGAAAGCTCGTGCACAGTCTTTGGGTCGACGAGCGCCGCGACGGCCGCGGTCTGCCTTATTACTGGCTGCGCTTCGGCCGAGAGCCGGTCGAAGGCAAAAAGGGCACCGATCTTTACGCGTTGCGTAACCGGCTGGTGTCGGTGACGCCGCTGCAGCTCGACCTGACCGCCCATGAACTCCGCGACCAGCTGACCAAGGCGCTGTCATGACCATGGCTATCGACGACCGTGAAGGTTTCGCCGCTTTCCTGCTGCGGCTGCGCGGCAGGGGCGCGGCGCCGAAGGCACTGGTCGCCGCCTTCGAGGCGACGCCGCGGCGCGGCTTCCTATCCGCGCAGTTCCATTCGATGGCCTGGTCGGAAGGCATGCTGCCGATCGAATGCGGCGAGGCGATCGAGGGCGCGGACCTTCAGGCGGCGGTGATTGCGGCTTTGGCCATCGAGCCGGGCAACCGCGTGCTCGAGATCGGCACCGGGTCGGGTTATACGGCAGCCGTGATGTCCAGGCTCGCCGCGCGCGTCGTCAGCGTCGACCGCTACAAAACCTTGGCCGAGCAGGCAAAGCAGCGTTTCGAGGCGCTCGGCATCAGCAATGTCATCGTACGCCAGACCGACGGCTCCAACGGCCTGCCCAACGAAGGGCCGTTCGACCGCATCATCGCCTGGGCGGCCTTCGACAGTCTTCCGCGCTTCCTGCTCGATCAATTGTCGAGCGGTGGCGTCGTCATCGCGCCGATCGGCCCGGAGGAGGGCGAGCAGGTGCTGGCCAAGCTCACCAAGGTCGGCAGCCGTTTCGAGCGCGAGGACATCGGCCTGGTCAGGCTGCAGCCGGTCCTGCGCAGCGTCGCCGCGGTGATCTAGCGCGCCAGCCCTGCGATCGACGGCTAACCACGCCGAACGCGCCTGCAGACCATCACTCCAGTCAGCCGCCGCAGCGGTAGTTCAGGTGCAAACCAACGAGATCGACATCCTGATCGATGCGCTCGGTGCTGAAGGGGCCCCCGCGCGCCAACGACCGTGAAGGTGGTGGTCTTGTCGGGCATGAACAGGTGATCGTATTCGATCGCGAGTGACCAATTCGGGGCAAAGCCATATTCAAGACCGGCACCCAAGGCACCGCCCCAGCGGGTCTGATCGTCTGTCTCGCCGGCGGTCGTGTCGGGTGAAAAGAGAACATCGAAACGGTCGTGAGTCACGGCCGCGCCTCCCTTGACGTAGAAGAGGGCGTTGTCGACGCTGTACCCGACTTGGGCGGTCAGCAAGCCAAACCAAGCGAAGGCGTGGTCGTGTGAGGGTGGTGCCGCTGCTCGCCCGGTCTCATTTCGTGCGATTCGCCGGTTCCCGAGACGTCCGTCTCGTCTCGGCCGGCACGATCTGTCCGGACTTCGTCGCGCCTGTCGAAAAATGTTTTAAGAAAATTTTCGGCGGATTCTAATGGGTTAACCGGCCAGTAACATTAACGCGCTTTAATCATGACCAGTTTGTACCGGGTCTGTGCGGGTTAGTGCGATGCAATTCAATGGTTTGAAGGCAAACGGACGCAATCTGGCGCGCGGCTGCGCCGTCCTCATGATCGCCGGTGCCGCGGCAGGCTGCAGCTCCCAGGCGATGCGCTTCAATGGTGTCGACGACGTGTTCACATCGTCCACCAACAATCAGCGCGCCATCATCAACAAGCAGAATGTCGACCAGCCCTATCCAGGCGATACGGTCGCGCCGGCCCCAGTCGACGGCAGTCACACCCAGTCGGTGAGCCGCTCCAGTCTCGAACCGGTGACGTCCCAGCAATTGCCGCCGCCCTCGGCGCCGGCCGCCGCCAAGCCGATACGCACCGCCTCGGCCCCGGCACTTGCGCCGGCTCCTGCCGCGCCGCATCTCGACAGGACGGCCACCAACACAGTCGCGCCGGCCAAGCCGTTCAAGACCGCCGAGCCCGACGCGGTGCGCAACGCAAGCGCGGCGCCACACGCGACCGAGATCGTGGTGAGGGAAGGCGAGACGATTTCCGGTCTCGCTCGGCAATATCATGTGCCGGCCGATGCGATCATCAAGGTCAACGGGCTCGATGCCAACAAGGGCATCAGAACCGGCCAGAAGATCGTCATTCCGGCCTATGCCTATTCGAGCAAGGGCGGGCCGAAGGTTGCCGACAGCACCAAGCCCGCCAACACACCGAAGCAGCCCGCCGGCGCGCCGGAGAAGGTTGCCGTGCTGCCGCAGCAGCCAAAACTCAAGGACGGCAAATCCGCCGCGCAGGTCGATGCATCGGCGGCGGCCAGCGGTTCGAAGAGCGCCACGCCCGCCCAGATGGCCGAGGCAAAGCCGGCCGGCGCCGGCGGTACCTACACCGTTCAGCAGGGCGATTCCCTGTCTTCGATCGCCCGCAAGACCGGCGTCGGCGTCACGGCGCTCAAGCAGGCCAACGGCATGAAGGACGGCCTCTTGAAGATCGGCCAGACGCTCAAGGTTCCGGCCGGCGGCACCGTTGCCGTCGCTGCCGCGAAGCCTGTCGCGACCAAGCCGACCGTCGATCCGGTGACGACGGCAACCACGCAGCCGCCGGCAAAGACCACACCGTCGGAGACGCTCGCCTCCTACACGCCGCCGAAGAAGGACGCCAAGGTCATCCAGCAGGCCGAGGACGACGATGCAGTGGCGCCGGATGCGACCGGCATCGGCAAGATGCGCTGGCCGGTGCGCGGCCGCGTCATCTCCGGCTTCGGCTCCGGCAAGGACGGCGTCGACATCGCGGTGCCGGAAGGGACGCCGATCAAGGCGGCCGAAAACGGTGTCGTCATCTATGCCGGCGACGGCCTCAAGGAGTTCGGCAACACGGTGCTGGTGCGCCACGAGAACGGCCTGGTCACCGTCTACGGCCACGCCAGCTCGATCGAGGTGCAGCGCGGCCAGAAGGTCAAGCGCGGCCAGGAGATCGCGCTGTCCGGCATGAGCGGCACCACGGACTCGCCGAAGCTGCACTTCGAGGTGCGCAAGAACTCTGCCCCGGTCGATCCGAGCGGCTATCTCGAATAGAACAAGAACAAATTGCGGGCCGCCTGACCTCCAGTCCGGCCCGCCGGCTTCAGCCCGCTCCGCCAGGAGCGGGCTTTTTCAGTGCAGCCGGTGATATGGGCTATCAGTCCTTGAGCGGCTTGCCGAGCCGTCCGGCAAGATCCTGGGTGAACTGCCAGGCGACGCGGCCGGAGCGGCTGCCGCGCGTCGTTGCCCATTCCAAGGCTTCCGCGCGCAACGTCTCGGGATCAATCGCGAGGGCATGGTAACGGACATAGCCGTCGATCATGTCGAGATATTCGTCCTGCGAGCATTTGTGGAAGCCGAGCCACAGGCCGAAGCGGTCGGAGAGCGAGACTTTCTCCTCCACCGCTTCCGACGGGTTGATCGCGGTCGAGCGCTCATTGTCGATCATATCGCGCGGCAACAGATGGCGCCGGTTCGACGTGGCGTAGAAGATGACATTGGCCGGACGGCCCTCGACGCCGCCTTCGAGCGCTGCCTTGAGCGACTTGTAGGAAGTGTCGTCATGGTCGAAGGAAAGATCGTCGCAAAACAGGATGAAGTGGTAGGGCGCCGCCTTCAAAAGGCTCATCAGCTTGGGCAGGGTGTCGATGTCCTCGCGATGGATCTCGATCAGCTTCAGCGGCCGGTCGAGCTTGTCCGAGGCATTGACCTTGGCGTGCACGGCCTTGACCAGCGACGACTTTCCCATGCCGCGCGCGCCCCAGAGCAGCACATTGTTGGCGGCGAAGCCGGACGCGAAGCGCTCGGTGTTGTCGAGCAGGATGTCGCGGACCCGGTCAACGCCGCGGATCAGGCCGATGTCGACGCGATTGACCTTGTGGACCGGCTCCAGGTAGCCCGGATCGGCCTGCCAGACGAAGCAATCGGCCAAGCCGAGGTCGGTCTCGGGAACCGGTGGCGGGGCGAGACGGGAGACCGCGTCGATCAGGCGGTCGAGCTTTTTGTTCAGGGCATCCAGGCTATCGGTCATTTCCGGTCTTTTTCGCTTCGGCAATCGCGGAACGTGAAACGGATCCGCGGCTGCGCACCAAGAACCAACTGCAAGCTTCTGTTGTAGCACGATCTTTTCGGCCGGCTCCAACCGGCTTCCGGCTGCGACGCTCTAGCACGCGCCAAACGGCTGGAAAAGCAACGGATTCGGCGGGTCGCGCAGTTGCATTGGCAACTTTACCGACTATATTCCGGCCAAAATTTCGCGGGGCCGTCCCGGCGGTATTTCACCATCCAGGAGTTTCTTGATGTTCGTCACACCGGCATACGCCCAAGGCGTCGGCACCTCGCCCGATATGTTCATCAGCATTTTGCCGTTTGTCCTGATTTTCGTGATCATGTATTTTCTGATCATCAGGCCGCAGCGCACGCAGCTGAAGAAGCGCCAGGAAATGCTGGCCGCAGTGCGCCGCGGCGATACGGTGGTGACCGGCGGCGGCTTCGTCGGCAAGGTGACCAAGGTGATCGACGACAACGAGCTGGAGATCGACCTTGGCGGCGGGACCAAGGTGACGGCGCTGCGCTCGACGATCTCCGACGTGCGCGTCAAGGGCGAACCGGTGGCGAACCAGAACGCCAAGAAGTAATCACCACCTCGATGGCGGAACGCTGCCGCTTGTACGCCTGAACGGATAAGAACGAATGCTTTATTTCTCGCGCCTGAAGATGATCCTGATCTGGCTGGCCGTGGCCGTCACAGTGGTCCTCGCCGCGCCCAACCTGTTCCCTGCAAGCATGCTGGCGCAACTGCCGAGCTGGGTGCCAAAGCGGCAGATGACGCTCGGCCTCGACCTTCAGGGCGGCTCGCACATCCTGCTTGAAATGAATCAGAACGATCTGATCAAGGATAGGATGGAGACGACGCGCGACGAGATCAGGACGCTGCTGCGCGAGGCCAATCCCAAGATCAATTACACCGGCCTTTCCGGTTCCGGCCGCACCGTGCAGGTTCGCATCACGGACCAGGCTCAACTCGACCAGGCCAAGAAAGTCCTGAAGCCGCTGACCGATCCGGTGGCGGCTGGACTGTTCAGCGGCGGCTCCATCCAGGAAATGTCGCTGGATGACTCCGAGCCCGGCCTGCTCAAATTCACGGTCACCGACGCCGGCCTGAAATACCGCACCTCAACGGCTCTGTCGCAGTCGATCGAAGTGGTCGAGCGCCGCGTCAACGAGCTCGGCACGACCGAGCCGATCGTGCAGCGGCAGGGCGACGACCGCATCCTTGTCCAGGTGCCGGGCCTGCAGGATCCGCAGCGGCTGAAGGAGATCCTCGGACAGACCGCCAAGCTGACCTTCCAGATGGTCGACCAGTCGATGCCTGTGCAGGATGCGCTGAAGGGCCGTCCGCCCGCAGGCTCTTCCGTCCTCTACTCGCAAGACGATCCGCCGGTCCCCTATCTCATCGAAAACCGCGTCATCGTTTCCGGCGAAAATCTGGTCGACGCGCAGGCGACCTACAATTCGCAGACCAACGAGCCGGTGGTTTCATTCCGTTTCGATTCCAAGGGAGCGACACGGTTCGGCCAGGCGACGGCGCAGAATGTCGGCAAGCTGTTCGCCATCGTCCTCGACAACCAAGTGATTTCGGCGCCGCAGATCCGTGAGCCGATCCTGGGCGGTACCGGGCAGATTTCCGGCAATTTCACCCCGCAGAGCGCCAATGACCTTGCCGTGCTGCTGCGCGCCGGCGCGCTGCCGGCAACGCTGACGGTCATCGAAGAGCGAACGGTCGGTCCAGGCCTCGGCCAGGATTCCATCCATGCCGGCAAGGTGGCGGGCGTGATCGGTTCGATCCTCGTCGTCGCCTTCATGTTCGTCGCATACGGCTTCCTCGGCTTCCTCGCCAACATCGCGCTGGCCGTCCACGTGGCGATGATCGTTGCGCTGCTGTCGCTGCTGGGCGCCACGCTCACTTTGCCCGGCATCGCCGGCATCGTGCTCACCATCGGCATGGCGGTGGACTCCAACGTTCTGATCTATGAACGCATTCGAGAGGAGCGGCGACTTGGCCGCTCGGTGATCCAGTCGATCGACACCGGCTTCGCCAAGGCGCTGGCAACGATCGTCGACTCCAATGTCACGTCGCTGATTGCCACCGTGGTGCTGTTCTGGCTGGGCACAGGACCGGTCAAGGGTTTCGCCATCACCTATGCGATCGGCATTCTGACCACCGTTTTCACCGCCTTCACCTTCACCCGCATGCTGGTGTCGATCTGGCTGCGCCGCGCCCGTCCGAAGGAATTGCCGCGCGCGCCGGTCACCTTCATTCCGCCCGGCACCAGGATCCCGTTCATGGGTATCCGCCGCTGGACGTTCGCTTTGTCCAGCATCTTGTCGATCCTGTCAGTTGTCGGGTTCCTCACCATCGACATCAATTACGGCATCGACTTCAAGGGCGGCTCGATGATCGAGGTGCAGTCCAAGCAGGGCGACGCCGATCTCGGTGACATCCGCAACAGGCTCTCCGAGCTCAACATCGGCGAGATCCAGGTGCAGCAGTTCGGCGCGCCGAACGACGTTCTGATCCGCGTCGGCACGCAGGACGCCGGCGAGAATGCCGAGCAGACCGTCATCGACAAGGTGCGCGGCGAACTGCAGGACCAGTATGACTTCCGCCGCGTGGAGGTGGTCGGACCGACGGTCTCCGGCGAGCTCGCCAAGCAAGGCACGATCGCCATGCTCATCGCGCTGGTCGGCATCCTGCTCTATGTGTGGTTCCGCTTCGAGTGGCAGTTCGCCGTCGGCGCCATCATCGCCACGGTGCACGATGTGGTGATGACCATCGGCTTCTTCGTCATAACCGGACTGGAATTCAACCAGTCGTCGCTCGCGGCGATCCTGACCATCATCGGCTACTCACTCAACGACACCATCGTCGTCTATGACCGCGTCCGCGAAGACTTAAGAAAATACAAAAAGATGCCGTTGCCGCAGCTGTTGAACAACGCCATCAACGAGACGCTGTCCAGAACCACGCTGACCTCGGTGACCACCATCCTTGCGCTGTTGGCACTGGTGCTGTTCGGCGGCGAGGTGATCCGCTCCTTCACGCTGGCGATGCTGTTCGGCGTGGTGTTCGGCACCTATTCGTCGATCTTCATCGCCGCGCCGCTGCTGATCCTCTTCAAGCTCAGGCCGCAGGCCGCAGCCGCCGAAGAGACCAAGCCGGCGAACGGCAAGGCCGTGGCGACCTGAAGCCGTCAGAGCCGGATGATCTCAGGTCGAGTCGAACTGAGATCTGAATCCGCTCTAAATCAAAGAGATAGAGCATAATGTCGTCCGAAAACCGCTCCACCCTTTTCGGCATCATGCTCTAGCCCCATGGCCAAAGGCATCGTCATCCGAGAGGCGCATTTCCCGGGCAGGGCGCCGGTCGAGGCCTATGGCAATGGCGGGTTCCGCTTTGCCGACATGTCGCATCGAGGCTCGCTGCTGTGCCTGCCGTCCGGTATCCATGGCTGGGAGCCGGCCGATCCGCTGGCGCTAAAAGCTTCGGACTTCGACAAGCTGTTCGCCCAGGCCGACAAGGTAGAAATCCTGCTGGTCGGCACCGGCAAGGATCTGCGGCCGCTGCCGGCTGCACTCCGCTCCGCGCTGAAAGAGGCCGGCATTTCGGCCGACCCGATGTCGACGGGCGCGGCCGTGCGCACCTACAACGTGCTGCTGGCCGAGGACCGTGCCGTGGCCGCAGCGCTGATCGCCGTCGATTGATGGCCGGCATGCCCAACATGGTCATGGATGCGGTGCGTGCCGCAGACCATGATCGCTATCTGTCCGCGCTCTACGCGCCCGCCGACAGGCGTGACGCGTTGCTTGCGCTCTATGCCTTCAATGCCGAGGTCGCCGGCGTTCGCGACCGCATCCACGAGCCGCTGCCGGGCGAGGTCCGGCTGCAATGGTGGCGCGATGTCCTCTTGGCCGAGGGCGAGGCGGAGACAGGTCATCCGACCGCCGACGCGCTGAGGGCGGCGATCGCCGCCAACCATCTGCCGAAGGCCGCTTTCGAGAACATGCTCGAAGCGCGTATCTTCGATCTCTACAACGATCCGATGCCGTCGCGGACCGACCTTGAGGGTTATTGCGGCGAGACGGCCGCGGCGATCATCCAGCTTGCGGCCATGGTGCTCGATCCGAATGCCGCGCCACGCTTTGCCGAACTGGCGGGCAGGGCGGGCTGCGCGCAGGCCATCACCGGCTTGCTGCTTTTGTTGCCGCTGCACCGTCGCCGTGGACAGTGCTTTATCCCCTCCGATATCCTGGCAGCCGCCGGCACCTCGCCGGAAGAGTTCGTCAAGGGCGACGGCGATGCTGCCGCGGAGCGCGCGGTCGGGGCGATGATCGCGCTGGCGCGAGAGCATCTCGGCGCTTTCGAGAAGGGCGCGTCGGCTCTCCCCGCGTCGCTGCGCCCCGCCTTCCTGCCGCTGGCGCTCACACATGCCTATCTCGACAGCATGGAAAAGCCGGGTCGGTCTCCACTCACGGGCACTTCGACCCTCTCAACCTTGCGCCGGCACTGGCTGCTCTTGCGTCATGCCATGCGCGGCTGGGGTGGTGTCTCAGTTTGAATTTTCGGGGCGCTTCAAGATAACGGATAGCTCTTCGCGAATGCCATCTTCTGAGGATGGATCAGGGAATGCGACAACAAAAGCTTTGAGAACAATGTCACCTTCTGGCTTGTCGAGCCATTCAGCCGTGTCTCCCACGTCGAAGTAAACACCGTCTTCCAAGAAGCCGAATGTATCACCTGCCGGCCGGGGCGCTCGCCGCCTAATTGCCGCCGCATGAACCTCCCAGGGAAAGGACGTAATACGTTCCAGGCACTCGCGCGTCTCTTTAGTAAGCCTTGCCGCGATGTCCATCACACATCATCCACGCTTCTTGTAAGGCCCACGCTTGCCCGGCTTCGGCGCAACGGCGTCCATCTTCTCGCAAAGATCTTCCATCGACCAGAGCGTCTTGGACACGCAAGCAGCCATTGCCGGCGTCATCTTCAACGTCTTGTGCATTTTGATGAAGTTGTACGAGACAGTGTAGATCGCGACCATGTGGACGTGATTATCGAACTTCTTTGAGAACGCATTGGTCAGGCGCGTGAAGCGACGAGTCGCCACGCGCATGGTGAGATTGGCGCGCTCAATGTGCGACTCGCTGACATGCTCCGGATCGGGATTGCCTTCGACGCGCGTCTTGACCGCACCAGTGCAGACGCGCCGGGCTATAGCGGCGCTCTGGCGACTTGTTGCTTTCCGGCTCGCCGTACTGCTTCGTCAGCATGGCGTAATCCGGCTTCGCGCGCATTGGCATCATCGCGTTGGTCGATGAAGCGACGCGCTACCAGAGAGACAGGGCCAAGGATGCCTTGGCCAAGTTGCTTGAGGCCTGGGTAGCAAAAGAGCTGCAGATTTGGGTTCAGACTTTCCCGAGCGAATTCTATGAACACATGTTTCGTTTGCGCGGTCTGGATTTCGCCCTCGATTCGGTGAAGCGGCCGCAATACTTCGGCCATCTGACAAATGATATCGTCTACAAGCGCCTCGAAGCTGGCGTCTTGAAAGATCTGAAACGGGTAACCCCCCCCGCAATGAAGCGGGAAGGTCAACGGCGCGCTACAGCCAAAGCCTCGCGAAGAATATCGGTTACCCAAGCTGAAAGAGCACCTAGGCGCGGTGGTCGCGTTCATGCGGATCAGCAAGACATGGGATGGCTTCATGAACTTGCTGAACGAAGACTACCCAAGAAAGGGCGACACGCCGATGCTGCCCATTGACTACAGACAAGAGAAGGACGAGGGGAAAGGGCTTTGAAGCCCCACCGTTTGTTCCATCGGCTTTCAGCCGCCTTCTTAGCGATTTCTGCGCGCCGCTCCGGTGACATGTTGGCGGCACGCTTCTTTCCGCCCTTCGAACCAAGCTCTTTGGCGGCGGCGCTCTTGCCATCATCCGGCTGCACGTCTTCGGTTTCCTCGCCAGTAGCAATCCGCATGATGCGGACTCCATTGCCGATCACGTCGGCGGGTCGCTTTTGGCCTTTAGGTCCGGGTGGGCATCGTGCAGCATTAACAGTTCTGACTTGGCGTCGGCCAATACCCGCTCCCAATGCGCGATATCGTCCCCCGTCGCAGGCAGGGCATCTGCGGCATAGGCTGCCAACATTGACTCGGCAAGCCGCTTGCTAGACTCGGCGGTGCTTCTCAATAAGGCAAAAACGTCGGGTTGCTCGTCGGCCTGGCTATCCACGCGATGGAGCATACCGAAATTCGAACCCCTATGCGACAACAACGTTTTGCAGCTTCAGACACTACCGAGGCTGGACTCCCCTTTGACGTAAACGTCAACCATGCTAGGGGTTCTCCGCGTGTCGCCTCAAAGAAATGCGAGCCACCGGAGGAGCCGCCTTTCCATGAGCCTGCCAGTCTTGGTCGTCCTTGTCGTGTTCGGCATCGCGCTGTCGGTGGCGGCCGTGCATTTCACCGGCGGTACGACGACCGCGACGCTTGCCGGGGCTGAACACGCGCTCGCACGTTTTGCCGAAGACTTTCCAGACGAAAAGCCTGGGGCGGTCAGGCTGACATCGGACAGGCAAGCCGCCGTCCTGGAACTCGACCCGCAACGCTGCGGCATCGTCCAGAGCATCGGCGACCGTTTCCTAACCCGCATCGTCACGCCGCGGGATGTGCTCGCCCTGGTACGGCAAGGGAATGTCTTGTCGCTGCGAATGGATGATTTCACCTGGAAAGGCGGGCGGTTTGCCTTCGCCGACGAGGCAGACGCGCTGACCGTGGCGGCGGTGCTGCTGAAGCACGATCAGATCCGAGAGGCGGCGTGATGGACGATTACAATTTCCCGCAGGTCACCCAGCTTGCCATCCCGTTCTTCGTCACGGCGATCCTGATCGAGCTCTGGCTGGTACGCACCGGCCGCGCCAAGGGATCGTTCGAGACGCGCGACACGCTGGCCAGCCTGATGATGGGGACGGGCAATGTCGTCGCCGGCCTGCTGCTCGGTGTCGTATCCTACTGGGCGCTGCTGTGGCTCTGGCAGTTCCGTTTCTTCAATCTCGGCCTGTCGATCTGGGTGTTTGTCGCCGCCTTCCTGCTCGATGATTTGCGTTACTATGTCTACCACCGCGTCGCGCATCGGGTGCGCTGGGTTTGGGCCGAGCACGTCAACCATCATTCCAGCCAGCATTACAATCTCTCGACGGCGCTCCGGCAAAGCTGGACCGGTCTCTTCACCTTCATGTTCGTGCTGCAGGCGCCGCTGGTGCTGCTCGGCTTCCATCCGGCCGTCATTGCGTTCGTCTTCGGCTTCAACCTCGTCTGGCAGTTCTGGATCCACACCGAAACGATCGGCAAGATGTGGGGCTGGTTCGAATTCGTCTTCAACACGCCCTCGCACCACCGCGTCCACCACGCCACCAATCCGCGCTATCTGGACGCCAACTATGCCGGCACGCTGATCATCTGGGACCGCATGTTCGGCACTTTCGTCGCGGAACTGGACGAGGACCGGCCGCGCTACGGCATTGTCAAGAACATCGGCACCTTCAACCCGCTGAAGGTCGCCTTCCATGAATGGATCGGCATGTTCAAGGATGCGATGATGCCGGGTCTGACGCTCGGCCAGCGTCTCAGCTATCTGATCCGGCCGCCAGGCTGGAGCCATGACGGCTCGCGCGATACGTCGGAGACGTTGAAGGCGGCCTATGTGCGGAGGAATCCGTCCGAAGCAGGAAAGCCGGGATTGCCGGCGGCGAGTGCCGAGCCGGCGGAGTAGCTATTCCGCTGCCTGCGCCTGCGAAGGCAGGCCCAGCCACACGCGACAATCGGCCAATGCGCGCGCCGTGATCGCGCGGCGCTTGGCAACGGTCTTATCCTTGCCGCGCAGGCGCTTGCCTTCAGACTTTGGAGCCTCGACCGGCGGGAACAGGCCGAAATTGACGTTCATCGGCTGGAAGGAGCGCTTGCCCGGCTCGTCGTCGGAGACGATGTGGCCGCCGGTAATATGGTTGAGCAGCGCGCCGAAGGCCGTGGTCGACGGCGGCAGTGAGGCCGCCCGGCCGAGCCGTTCGGCCGCGGCGAAGCGGCCGGCGAGCAGGCCGATCGCGGCGCTTTCGACATAGCCTTCGCAACCGGTGATCTGGCCGGCAAAACGCAGGCCGGGGCGCGACTTCAGCTGCAGCGACGGATCGAGCAGCGTCGGCGAGTTGATATAAGTGTTGCGGTGCAGGCCGCCGAGGCGGGCGAACTCGGCGTTTTCGAGCCCAGGAATGGTGCGGAAGATGCGGACCTGCTCGGCATGCTTCAGCTTGGTCTGGAAACCGACCATGTTGTAGAGCGTGCCCAGCGCATTGTCCTGGCGAAGCTGCACGACTGCATAGGCTTTGACCGACGGATTGTGGACGTTGGTCAGCCCCATCGGCTTCATCGGCCCGTAGCGCAGCGTCTCGACGCCGCGCTCGGCCATCACCTCGATCGGAAGGCAGCCGTCGAAATAGGGCGTGCCTTCCCACTGCTTGAACTCGGTCTTTTGGCCCTCCAGCAACGCCGCCACGAAGGCGAGATATTGCTCCTTGTCCATCGGGCAGTTGATGTAGTCCTTACCGGTGCCGCCGGGGCCAACTTTGTCGTAGCGCGACTGGTACCAGCAGGTGTTCATGTCGATGGTGTCGAAATGCACGATCGGCGCGATGGCGTCGAAAAAGGCGAGCGCATCGGCGCCGGTTGCTTCGGCAATCGACTGCGCAAGCGAAGGTGCGGTCAGCGGACCGGTGGCGATGATCGCCTGGTCCCAATCCGCCGGCGGAAGTCCAGGCACTTCCTCGCGCTGGATGGCAATCAGCGGATGCGCTTCGATTTTTGCGGTTACTGCGTCGGAAAAACCGTCGCGGTCGACGGCTAAAGCGCCGCCGGCCGGGACTTGGTGCGCGTCGCCGGCGCTCATGATCAGCGAGCCGGCGAGCCGCATTTCGGCATGGAGCAATCCAACCGCATTGGTCTCGGCGTCGTCCGAGCGGAACGAGTTGGAGCAGACGAGCTCGGCGAGCCCGTCGGTCTTGTGCGCGTCGGTGCCGCGCACCGGGCGCATCTCGTGCAGCACGACCGGCACGCCGGCTTCTGCGATCTGCCATGCGGCTTCGGAGCCGGCGAGGCCGCCGCCGATGACGTGAACGGGATCTTTGCTCATGAGCGCCGAGATAGTCGCTTGGCGCGGCGAATGCAATTAGGCTTCGACGGGCCGACTACCTCCAAAACAACAACACCCGCCGGGGGAGGAGGTCCGGCGGGGGTCGTTTTGGGGGTCGATCCTCGGGAGGAGGTGAAGATCGACCATATTCGTCATTGCCGGGGAGGAGGTCGGCTTTGACGAAATTCCTTCCGCCAATTGAAGGGGCGGATCCTTTCGGAGAACAACGCCCGCCGGGGGAGGAGGTCCGGCGGGCGCCGTTTCGGTGGTCAACCTTCGGGAGGAGGTAAAGGCTGACCGTATCCGTCAGGGTCGGGGAGGAGGTCGACCCTGGCGAGATTCCTTGTCAAACCGCCTTGCGGGCGATCATCTTGATCTCGTCGCGAACGATGCCGAGATCGTTGAGCTGGCGGTTCGAAAGCCGACCCAGCTCAGAAACCGTCTCGCGATAAACGCGCCAGTTACGGTAGCTGCGGGTCAGGTTCATTGTCTTGCTCTTCTCAAAAACTGGTTCGGACCATTCGCGGTCCGAAGCGGATTAGACCGCCTTGCGAGCGACGTAGTGGATGTCGCTGCGGCTGATGCCGAGGTCGGTCAGTTCACGGTTCGACAGGCGGCTCAGCTCGGAAACGGTGTCCCGGTAGCGGCGCCAGTTGCGGTAGTTGCGGATCAGGTTCATGGTAGTGCTCGTTTCGTCTTTGGTTCGGATCATTCCGTTTGTGTACGAACGGAAAATAGGCAGGGTCATATCGGTTTAAAAGTGCCATTGGTGCATGGCAGCAATGCAAATTGTGCAATGCAACATTAACGGCGATTCACGCTTGCGACATAAGTAAGACCGAATCGGAAAATGCCGTTGCGTCAACGATTTGCGCGCGCGGTTGTAAAATGGCCAAAGCTCGGGGGAACGGATGGCGGGCTATGCGACGAAGGTGAGGGCCGATATTGCCCGCTGGCGGCAGGCGGGCCTGATCGACGCGCCGACGGCCGACGCATTGACGCGTGACGTTGCCGCCAACGATGGCGCCTCGCTGAGCTTCGGCTCTATCCTGGCGATGATGGCGGCGTTGCTGTTCGGTGCCGCGATCCTGATCTTCGTCGCCGCCAACTGGGAAGCCATTCCGCGCCCGGCGCGCGTGACGGCGTTGTTTGCTGTCATCCTCGGCGGTTATGTCGCCGGCGCCGTTCTGAAGACACGCGACCATGCGGCGATCGGCGAGGCGCTATGGATCGTCGCCGCCGCGGCCTTTGGCGGGTCAATCGCGCTGATCGGTCAGATGTATCATCTGTCGGGCGACGAGGCTTCGGCATTGCTGACGTGGTGCGCCGGCACGGCGCTGGCGGCGGTCGCATTGCGCTCGAACCCGCTCACTGTCGCCTCCGTCGGCATCGCCGATGTCTGGCTGTTCCTTAAATGGGGAGGATTTTTCCGCCGGGCCGAGTTCCCGCATCTCTTCGCCGCTATCGTGCTGGTGCTGTTCGCGATTTCATTCTGGACACGCAGCCAGGCGGCGCGGCACGTCATCATCCTTTCGATCGTATTCTATCTCCTGCTGCTGGCGATCGACCACAACACGCTCCAGGTCGCCATTCCGCTCGTGCTCGTCTCGGCACTGCTGTTCGCGGCGGCGATCTTTGTCGCCGAACCCGTCGACAGCGTCGTGCAGCTCGGCGGCAGGCTGCCCTTGCATGCGCTCATCGGCTTTCTTGCCGGCCTCGCAATGGTCCAGTTCGAACTGGCCGATGAGGCGAGCTACAACAGCGGCTTTGCCATTGCCTCGGCAGCCGCGCTTGCCGGCATCGTCGCGGCGATCATGCTCGGCGGCCGTGAAAGCAGAGGCTTGCGCTGGGTGGCCTATGCCGGCTTTGCCTTCGAGCTCGCCATTATCTATGTGGTGATGTTGCAGTCGATGCTCGACACGGCGGGCTTCTTCCTGTCCGCGGCCGTGCTGCTGGGGATACTGGCGCTGGTCATCATCCGCGTTGAAAAACGAATGAAGACGCCCGCCGGAGGAGCAGCGGCATGAGCGGCAAAAGACTGATCATCGCGGCCCTGGTGACGGCGCTTGTCCAAATCGGCTTGCTGGGCTGGATCATCGCCGGACGCGCGGCGATCCTGCGCAACGGCAAGGAGGTCCTGCTCAAGGTTGAGCCCGTTGACCCGCGCGATCTTCTGCGCGGCGATTATATCTCGCTTGGCTATGACATCTCGCGCATCCCGGTGAAGCTTATCGCCAACATTCCGCCGGGCAAGTTCACCAGCAATGACTCCGAGATCGTCGTCAGGTTGAAGAAGGCTGTGGACGGCTACTGGCAGCCGAGCGCGGCATGGTTCGATCGGGCGCCGGCGCCTGCCGCTTCCGATGAGGCCGACATTGTCGGGCATGTAGCGGATGGCTGGGATCTGCGCTCACCCGACATGACGATCACGCCGGAATACGGGATCGAGCGTTTCTACCTGCCGGAGGGCAAGGGGATGGCGATCCAGAACGACATGCGCGTGCGGCCGTTCGGCGTCAAGCTGGCGCTCTCCGCCAATGGCAAGGCGCAGATCAAGGCGCTCATGGACGGCGACAAGACGCTGTTCGAGGAGCCGCTTTATTAGTGTGTTCGGGCCTGGGCGTCAGCGCGACGGTCCGCGTTAACGACGGTCCTGGTTATGGCCGGACATCGCCCGTCTCGGCGATGATTTTGGGATAGGGACCGATCGATATCGTATAGCTGAAGTTCGCTACGCCTTTCTCCTGCTTGTGTGTCGAGGGGCTGCGCACAATCCAGTCGTAGATGCCTGAGACCTTGCAGCGATCGTTGGCGCAGCTGACCGCAATGCTGTCATTGCGGACGTTGTATCCGCGTTCAGGCCATCGCTGGTAATAGCTTCTCTTGTCCTCAATGATCGAACTTAGGTTCGTCAACTTGCCATGATAGTCGACCGTGGGAGCGTAGGACGCCTGAGCCTGAGCAAGAGCGAAATCGTTGTTATCGCCATGATGCTCGATGAGGTCCCTGACGAAGGTGACCGCAACGCTTTCCGGCTGTTGCCTGGCGTCGGGCGCAGGAGCGGACACGGACGCAGGATCCGGCGTCGTTGATACCTGCAATGCATCTGCTTGCGGCTGGTTCGCTGCGGCATTGGTCACACGCAACTCTGCCATTTCGCTGGCCGACAGGTACCGTATGTCATGCTTGTCATAGCTCGAAGCCAATTCCATCAGCTTGGGATCCGCTCCCATCTCGATCACATAGGATATGATTGCGGCCGTGCCGAACTGGAAACGGGCCTCCGCGTCTTCATTTGACATCCCGTCGGCCGGTTTGAGGGACGGCCGATGAACGCCGATGGAACCTGGTTCGGCAACGCGGTGGACGCCGCCCAGGAAGGCCAGTGAGCAGGCTGAAGCGCACTGCAATTGGCGAAGCTGAAAAGTATCCAACCCCGCCGCGCGGATCAGTCGCCCCAAGCGAATCGCACTGCCGACGTTGCCGCCGCGGGAGTTGAATACGATCATCCTGGCCCTGCTGCTCGCAACCGCGTTGCTGAAGGCGTTCAGGGGTTCATTGGCGCCAAACTCACCGGATACAAGAAGCATTGGCTGCTGGCCCGGAGAGGAAACCGAAGTGTACTCCAAGGCCTCAACGTGACATGTCGCTGCCGCGACAGCCGACCCAACCGCCAGAACCAGAGAAACTACGCGCACAACCTGACAGAGCCCCAACCTGCCTGTTGCTGCGACTAAGAACCTATTGACGCGCTATTTCAAGGGAATTGCACACGAAAAAGCGGATTGTCTGCTCGAGCCTTGCGTGCGCCGCCAGGAGTTGATGGCTCCGGTCCTTCCTGCCAAAGGTTCGGAGGACACGCTTCGCTCTGACGACCATAGGGTGGCCTACCACCAGAAGCTCGCAGGCGAAGGGTGGTGCGGATGAAGGGACTCGAACCCCCACGCCTTTCGGCACTGGAACCTAAATCCAGGGCGTCTACCAATTCCGCCACATCCGCGTTCCCCGGCAATCCCATGTAGCCATCATTCTGTCAATGTCGGGGTCCAAGTCACCGTCATTCTCGTAATCGCGAAGATGGTTGAAAATTAGCCTAGCCTGTGACAAAAGGCGTGTCGAATGTGACGGGACGCGACTATCTGCTTCTGCCGAATGCAAGAAGAAGTAGGAAAAACAAAGACTTCTTCACATTTTGGAAGCGCAGTTCAGGAGAGTTTGAGCCGCATTGGCGGTCAAATCACCAGGTTCCGTACCAAAGCCATTTCCGGCAAGAATATACCGGCAGGCTGTAAACGGCTAAGGACCGTTTGGCAGCCTCGTTGGTGAAAACAAAGGTTTTAGGATGCAGGTCACCGAAACGCTCAACTCCGGTCTCAAGCGCGAGATCAAGATCACCGTGCCGGCCGGTGACATGGAAGCCAAGCTGATGGCGCGGCTGAACGACGCCCGCGGCAAGGTGCGGATCAACGGTTTCCGCCCGGGCAAGGTGCCGGTGCAGCACCTGCGCAAGATGTACGGCAAGTCGTTCATGGCCGAGGTGGTCAACGAGATCCTCAACGACTCGACCCGCTCGATCATCTCGGGCCGCGGCGAAAAGGCCGCCATGCAGCCTGAAGTCATCATGACCGAGGACGAGAAGGAGGCGGAGAAGATCCTGGCTGGCGGCGCCGACTTCGAGTTCCGCCTCAATTACGAGGTCATCCCGGCCATCGAGGTCAAGGATTTCTCCGACATCAAGGTGACGCGTCAGGTTTACGACGTGCCGGAATCGGAGGTCGACGACCAGGTGAAGCGGGTCGCTGAATCGGCTCGCAGCTACGAGCCCAAGGAGGGCAAGGCCGCCGAAGGCGATCGCGTGAGCATCGATTATGTCGGCAAGATCGGCGGCGAGGCGTTCGCCGGCGGCGCCGGCACCGACCAGCCGCTGGTGCTGGGCTCGAAAGAGTTCATCCCGGGCTTCGAGGACCAACTGGTCGGCACCAAGGCGGGCGATGAGAAGCAGGTCACGGTGACCTTCCCGGAGAACTACCAGGCAGCGCATCTGGCCGGCAAGGAAGCCACCTTCGACGTCACCGTCAAGGAAGTGGCCAAGCCCGGCGCGCTCGAGATCAATGACGAGACGGCCAAGAATCTTGGCCTGGAATCGCTGGAGCGCCTGCGCGAGATCGTGCGCGGCCAGATCGAGAACCAGTTCGGTTCCATGACCCGCCAGAAGGTGAAGCGCCAGCTCCTCGACCAGCTCGATGCCGCCTATTCCTTCGAGGCGCCGTCGAAGCTCGTCGAGGCCGAGTTCAACAACATCTGGGCGCAGGTCAACCGCGACCTCGAAGCCGCCGGCCGTACCTTTGCCGACGAAGAAACGACGGAGGAAGAGGCGCGCGCCGAATATATGCGCCTGGCCGAACGTCGCGTGCGTCTCGGCTTGGTTCTTGCCGAGATCGGCGAGAAGGCCGGGGTCACCGTGTCGGACGATGAACTGCAGCGCGGCCTGTTCGAGCAGGTTCGCCGCTTCCCGGCCAACCAGCAGCAGGAAGCTTTCGAGTTCTACCGCAGCAACCCCGAGGCGATTAATTCGCTCCGCGCGCCGATGTTCGAGGAAAAGGTCGTCGACTATTTGCTGGGCCAGATTTCGGTCGAGGACGTGAAGGTCAGCAAGGAAGAGCTGATGGCGGACGACGAGGAGGCCGAGAGCGCCAGCAAGGCGAAGCCGGCGAAGAAGGCTTCCTCCAAGAAAGCCGAGGCCAAGGCCGGCGAAGCAGCCGGTGAGGCGGAAGAGCCCAAGAAGAAGGCCGCGCCGAAGAAGAAGGCCGCCAAGGACGCCGAGTAAAACCGGCGATAAGCTGATTTCGAAAGGCCGCCCACGAGGCGGCCTTTTTCGTTCATGTTCTCTGTTGTTGCTGCGGGGCAACACCACCCGCTTCAGATGAATGCACGCTGCTGGCGATACCGAACATTGATGATTATCTGCTCGATATCACATTGCGCAGGGTCGTTTGGAGGCGTCGGTGGGTGTGGCATTCACGATGAGGGGCGTGGTCGTTACCGCGGCGCTCTTGCTTGCCGCGGCCGGTGTGGCAGAGGCCGGACCCGATCTCGGCAACTGGCGCGTCGACGCCGGCAACGACGGCCAGGTCACTGCGTCGCTATACGCCACCAACAAGCTGATCACCGGCGGCGGCGCGCTGGGCTACAGTCCGGTGCTGACGCTGGCTTGTCGACCGGGCGGCGAACCGCGTTGGAGCGAATGGCTGCAACTCAACGATTCAGTCTCCGCCAGCCGCAAGATCACCATGTCGGTCATGGTCGATGGCGGCGGCAAGTTCGATGAAAGCTGGTCTGTCGGCCCACGCGGTAAAATGCTGGTCAGGGACGGAGCCGATGGCATCAAGCGGCTGGTTTCGGCGAGCCGGCTGTTGCTGTCATGGCGCTTCGGCCTGCTGTCGGGACGCGGCGAGGCCGATTTCGAACTCGCCGGACTGCCCGAGGCGATCGGACAGATGGCTGCAAGCTGCAATACCGATCCGCCGTGAGTCTCAGTACACGGCCTAAAGGGCGTCGCGAGGAGCCGGACTCAGGCGACGCGCTTTAGGTCCGTGTTTTGATGCATGTCGTTCTGCCAGAACCGCTGCGCAGCTTGGGCGACGTGCACCTTCGCACAAATTGCCGTTTCTACCCATTGGCTTGATACTGTGGTATGTAGATGCCGCAATTCCATTGGTGGGACCACGGATATTCCGCTGTACCGTGCAGGCCGCCCCAGCGCAGCTGGCGTGGTGCGGCGCAGATGACGATCGATCAGGGAGGAATGCCATGCGCGCAATCGCACTTTTCATCGCCTCGGCGGCCACGATCTTCATTGCAAGCCCTTCGCGGGCGCAGGATGCAGCCGCAGGCGAGAAGGTCTTCACCAAGTGCAAGGTCTGCCACATTGCAGACCAGGACCAGAACAAGGTCGGCCCGTCTCTGCACGGCGTCATCGGGCGCACGGCGGGCACGCATCCCGGTTTCACTTTTTCCCCTGCTATGATCGAGGCCGGAAAATCCGGCATCAAATGGGATGAGCCCACGCTGACGAAGTATCTTCAAGACCCCAGGGGCATGATCAAAGGGACGAAGATGGTGTTTCCCGGCCTCAAGAACGATCAGGACGTAGCCA
>NZ_RZSN01000090.1:0-23615 GCF_003997315.1 Mesorhizobium sp. M1A.F.Ca.IN.020.04.1.1 | reverse complement strand
GGCGGGGGGACTGGACCTGCCGGTGCCGAAAAATGTCGGCGAGGAGATCGCGCGCGTGCTGACCATCTTCCGCGAGCTGCGCTCCGGCGCGACCGCCGACGGCAAGGTGACGCTGAAGACGCCGTCGGGCTCGCTCTCCACCGCCGAGGCGATCGCCACGATGATCAGCGGCCTCAGCCAGGCGGCCTGGTTCGACGGCGGCAAGCTCCACGCCGAAGGCCTGGCGCCAAGCCTGGTCGGCGCCATCGTCAAGGACCCGGTCCAGGACAAGGTCGTGCTTGAGGAATATTTGGAGACGGTGCTGAAGAAGCGGCCGGACTACGCCGGTTATTACGCGGCGCTCAACGCGGCCATCTGAGCCATGACGCAAGGCGGCATCAGCTATTTCGGCATTCGCCATCATGGGCCGGGCTCCGCCGCGAGCCTGGTTAGAGCGTTGCAGGAATTGCAGCCGGCCGCCGTGCTGATCGAGGGGCCGGTGGATGCCTCGCCCTTGCTGCCCCTGCTTGCCAGCCCGGACATGAAGCCGCCGGTGGCACTGCTTTGCTACCCCGAGGACGATCCCGCCGCGACGCGCTTCTGGCCCTTCGCCGAATTCTCTCCCGAATATCAGGCGGCGCTGTGGGCTGTCGCCAACAAGGCGGCGCTGCGTTTCATCGACTTGCCGTCCGCCGCGCGGCTTGCCGAGCACGGGCCCGAGGGTTCGACCGACGCCGATGCGGACGAACCGGAGGCCACCGAAGAGCAGAGCGAAGCAAGCTCACGGATCCTTGATCCGATCGGCACTTTAGCGCGCGCCGCCGGCTATGAGGACGGCGAAAGCTGGTGGTCCGATATCATTGAGCAGAATCCCGCACCCGGGCCGATCTTTGCTGCCATCGCCGACGCGATGACGACGCTGCGCGACGGCGAGACGTCCATTGGCAAATTCGAGGCCATGCGCGAGGCGCATATGCGGCTGGAGATCGCCGCTGCGCGCAAAGAAATCGACGGGCCGCTGGCCGTCGTCTGCGGCGCGTGGCATGTGCCCGCCCTGCAAGCTGCGCATACGCAAAAGAGCGACCAGGCACTGCTCAAGGGCATCGGCCGGCGCAAGACCACGATGACCTTCGCGCCATGGACCGGACCGCGGCTGGCGCTGGGTTATGACTATGGCGCCGGTGTCGTCGCGCCGGGCTGGAGCAAGCACCTGTGGCAGACGCGCGGGCAGGATGACGCTTCGGTGCTGTGGCTCGCGCGGATCGCTTCGGTTCTCAGGGCCAAGGGCCATATAATTTCGACCGCCTCGCTGATCGAGGCGGAGCGTCTGGCGCGGGCGCTTGCCGCCATACGCGAGCGCCCGAAACCGGGTTTCGAGGAACTGCGTGAGGCCTCGATCGCGGCGCTCTTCAACGGCGAGGCCTTGCTGTGGAAGATGGTCGAGGCCGAGCTTCTGCTCGGCGCCGATGTCGGCGAGATTCCAGCCGACACGCCGCTCGCGCCGCTGATCGATGACTTGCAGCGCAACCAAAAGGCCGCGCGGCTCAAGCCTGAAGCACTGGAGCGCGAGCTCTCCATCGACCTGCGCAGCGAGAGCGGTCTCTTTCGGTCGACGCTTCTGCACCGGCTGAACGTGCTCGGCGTGAACTGGGGCAGGCTGACGGATGTCGGCCGCAGCCGCGGCACGTTCCGCGAGCGCTGGCTGCTGGCCTGGCAGCCGGAATACGCCGTGCGCCTGGTCGAAAACCTGATTTACGGACCGACCATCGAGAAGGCCGCCAACGGCCGGCTTGTCCAGATGATCGGCGCCGCTTCGACGCTCGATGCTCTGGCCACGCTGGTGCAAAGCGCGATCACCGCCGCCTTGAGCGAGGCGTCCGCGGCCGGCCTCGCCGCGCTCGAGGAGAAGGCGGCGCATAGCAGCGAATGCCTGGAGCTCCTTGCGTCGGTGCCCCCACTTGCCGACATCATCCGCTATGGCGAAGCGCGCAAAATCGAGACGCAGCGCCTTGCCGGCCTCTTGGAGCGGTTGGTCATCGAAGGCGCGATCGCGCTGCCTTACGCCGCGCGCGATCTCGACGCGCAGGCCGCCGCAGCGCTGATGGCGGCGCTGCGCAAGGCCGACGAGGCGATCAGGCTGGTCGAGCCGGACGAGCATGTCCTGGATGCCTGGCGGAACGGCCTTGCGGCCGTGCTCGATTCATCGCGCTCGACGGCGCTCGTTGCTGGCTGCGCCGCACATCTGCTCTACGAGGCCGGGCACCTCTCCGCCGAGGCAACGGCCGGCCTTCTGGCAAAGCGGCTGTCGCCCGGAACGCCGGTCATCGACGCCGCCGCCTTTTTCGAAGGCTTCTTCAGCGGCGCCGGCCAGAGGCTGATCTATGACGAGGGGCTGCGCGGCGCTGTCGATTCCTGGCTGGCATCGCTCGACGAGGACGCCTTCGTTGCGCATCTGCCTTTGCTGCGCCGCGTATTTTCCAATCTCGACAGCATGGAGCGCCGCCGCCTGATCGAGGCCGTGCTCGGCCGCAGGGCGAGCCTGCCCGCCGGACTGACGCCGGCACCCGATGGCGGCGAGGCCTGGCGCCGGCATTTTGGTCTCCTCGGCAAGCTGCTTACGGGGGAGCTCAACCATGGATGATGAAACGGTCGGACCCGATCTTCATCCGATCGAAGGGACGCGGGAGCGCCGTTGGCGCCTGGCGATCGGCGCCGACGATGAGTCCTCCTCGGCGCTGTCGCATGAGGACCGGCGGCTTTCGGCAGCCCTCGATGCGCTCTACGGCGACGGCAGCGGCGACGCCGGCGATCCGCGCAAGCGGCGCGGCGGGCTTGGCCGTTCGGCGCCGCGCGTCGCGCAATGGATGGGCGATATCCGCTCTTTCTTCCCCGAGCAAGTGGTCCAGGTCGTGCAGAAGGACGCCTTCGAGCGCCTGAACCTGAAGCAGATGCTGATGGAGCCGGAATTCCTCAAGGCCATCGAGGCCGACATCAATCTCGTTGCCGATCTGGTCTCGTTGCGCTCGGCGATGCCGGAAAAGACCAAGGATATTGCCCGCTCGATCATTTCCGACATCGTCGCCAAGCTGATGCAGCGTCTCGAGCAGAAGACCGCCGAGGCGATCCGCGGCGCGCTCGACCGTTCCAGGCGCATCAACCGGCCGCGGCAGCGCGACATCAATTGGCCGCGCACGATCGCGGCGAACCTTCGCCATTACCAGCCAGAGCACAAGACCGTGGTGCCGGAAAAGCTCATCGGCTTCATGCGCCGCCAGCGTCGGCTGGTCGACCTCGACGAAGTGACGCTCTGCGTCGATCAGTCCGGCTCGATGGCAAGTTCGGTCATCTACGCCTCGATCTTCGCTGCCGTGATGGCCTCTTTGCCGGTCGTGCGCACCAAGCTGGTCTGTTTTGACACCGCGATCGCCGATCTGACCGAAGAGCTCAGCGATCCGGTCGAGGTGCTGTTCGGGGTCCAGCTTGGCGGCGGAACCGACATCAACCAGGCGGTCGCCTATTGCGCCGAGCGCATCGAGCGGCCGACCAAGGCGCATTTCGTCCTCATCACCGACCTCTACGAAGGCGGCAACGGTCAGGAACTGCTTCGTCGGCTGGCTGCGCTGGTGCGGTCGGGCGTCAATGTCGTTGTGCTCCTGGCGCTCACCGACCAGGGCCGTCCCGGCTACGACTCTTCCATGGCCGGCTCGGTCGCGGCATTGGGCGTCCCGGTCTTCGCCTGCACGCCGGACCATTTTCCCGACATGATGGCGGCGGCGCTGCGCCGGGAGGACATCGGCGCTTGGGCGGCGGGAGCGGACATCAAGCTTATTCGCCCGGATTCGGAAACGCCAAGCGCAGCCGAATAGCTTCGCCACCCTTCCGACGCTGATCAGGGCGCTTTCTCGCTGATCAATTCAAACCGCTCGATCTCGCAGTGTTGGCCGACCAGCGCCAGCACCTCAGTTGACGGCTCGACTGCATCTGGCTGCCGCCATTTGACTTGGAAGGAAAACACGACGCGGTCGCGGTCGGCATCGTGCTCCATGCCAACGAAGCGGGCATCGTATCCGAACGGCCGTACGATCTCCTGGAGGTCGGGCGGGGCTGTCTTCGGCCATGAGACCGCAAGGATCGCCTTATGGTCGCGCGGGATCTTGAGATCGACCCACTTCAGGGCCTGCAGCGTCACCAGCGTCAATGCTGTAGCAATCGCGCCGAGGCCGAACTGGCCGCCGCCGAAGGCCAGCCCGATCATCGTCATGATCCACATGGTGGCGGCGGTGGTCACTCCGGTGACGAGATCGCCGCGCCTGAGGATGGCGCCCCCGCCGATGAAGCCGACGCCGGTGAGCACGCCGAGCGCAAAGCGCAGCACATCCATGCGCACGAATGAGTCCGGTCCCTTGCCGGCAACGTCGAGCAGCATGTTGGCCTGGACCATGGCGACGCAAGCCGCGAGGCCGACCAGGATGGTCGTCCGCAGGCCGGCGGAATGGCCGCGTGCCTCGCGATTCAAGCCGATGAGGAAGCCCGCGACCAGCGTCAGTAACAGCCGCGCAACGAGATCCGGCCATGTCGGATGAAGCGGCATGTCGCAGCAGAGCGGCTCGAGCATTTCCCGTCGGCGACGCCGGTCGGCGCACCCTCCATTGCGTCAGGACAGTTCAACTAAGCTCGGCCATGGATGGTTCCTTGGCCAATGCCGATGACGTGAGGTTCCGCGGAACTGGTGCCGTGGGAGGGCGGGCGTGCTCCCGCGACCAGCTGGAACCCGGTCGCGGGAGGAGGTGGCTCAGCCGAACTTCGGGTCGAGGCTGCCGGACTTGTAACGCTTGGCCATTTCCGACAACGGGATCGGCTTGATCTTCGGCGCGTTGCCGGCTGTGCCGAACTGCTCGAAGCGTTCCTTGCAGAGCTTCTTCATCGCCGCCATGGCCGGCGTCAGATATTTGCGCGGATCGAACTCGGAAGGGTTCTCGGTCAGCACTTTGCGGATCGCGCCGGTCAGCGCCATGCGGTTGTCCGTGTCGATGTTGATCTTGCGCACGCCGTGCTTGATGCCGCGCTGGATCTCTTCCACCGGCACGCCCCAGGTCGGCTTCATCTGGCCGCCATATTTGTTGATGATCTCCTGCAGCTCCTCCGGCACCGATGACGAGCCATGCATGACCAGATGCATGTTGGGCAGGCGGCGATGGATCTCCTCGATCACGTTCATCGCCAGCACCGCGCCATCCGGCTTGCGCGAGAATTTGTAGGCGCCGTGGCTGGTGCCCATGGCCACCGCCAGCGCATCGACATGGGTGTCGCGCACGAACTGCTCGGCTTGCACCGGGTCTGTAAGCAACTGATCGTGGCTGATGGCGCCTTCGACGCCGTGGCCGTCCTCCTGCTCGCCGCCGCCGCTCTCCAGCGAGCCGAGCACGCCGATCTCGCCTTCCACCGAGACACCGCCCCAATGCGCCATATCGACGACGCGGCGCGTGATGCCTGAATTATAGGCGTAGTCGGCCGGCGACTTGCCGTCTTCCTTCAGCGAACCGTCCATCATGACCGAGGTGAAGCCGTACTGGATCGCGGTGACGCAGGTCGCTTCGTTGTTGCCGTGGTCGAGATGCATGCAGACCGGAATGTCGGGGTGAATCTCGACCAGCGCGTCGATCAGCTTGGCCAGCACCACATCGTTGGCGTAGGCGCGCGCCCCGCGGCTCGCCTGGAGGATGACCGGCGACTTGGTCTCCTCGGCCGCCTCCATGATGGCGAGGCCCTGTTCCATGTTGTTCATGTTGAAGGCAGGCACGCCATAGCCTTGTTCGGCGGCATGGTCGAGCAATTGTCTCAGTGTGATGCGAGCCAACGAATAGTCTCCCGTATCTGGTTCGAGCCCGTGTTTGAAAAGGCCGCCCGGGCGGGCGACCCCGTTGCTTCTGGCCGGATTTCTGACCTACCGCAACCTTTTGAAGCCTTTTCGGCCGCAATTCTTGTTGCAGGGCTGAAATCCGGCCCGAGTCGAGCCTAAGCGGCGATCCGCTCGCGCGCGGCAAGGATTTCGACGCAGGCCTTCGCCGCTTCCTTGCCCTTCACCAAAAAATGCTTGTGGAAGAAGCGGCGGTGCTCGGCGCTCTCATGGTAGTTGTGCGGCGTGAGCACGGCCGAGAGCACCGGGCTAAGATTAGCTGCGCTCGGGAAACATTGCCTTCAGCGCCTCGCGTGAAGCCTTCGCCACGCCGCGCTCGGTGATCAGCCCTGTCACCAGCCGAGCCGGCGTCACGTCGAAGGCGGGATTTGCCGCCGGCGTTGCGTCGGGCGAGACGCGCACCTGCGCGACCTTGCCGTCGGCCGTCCTACCCCACACCAGCGAAACCTCGTCACTCGCGCGCTCCTCGATCGGGATTTCCGCAAGCCCGTCGGCGACCGTCCAGTCGATGGTGGGCGAGGGGAGCGCGACATAGAAAGGGACGTCGTTGTCGGCGGCGGCTAAAGCCTTGAGATAGGTGCCGATCTTGTTGCAGACGTCGCCATTGGCCGTCGTGCGGTCGGTGCCGACGATCACCATGTCGATGTCGCCATGCTGCATCAGATGCCCGCCGGCGTTATCGACGATCAGCGTGTGCGGCACGCCGTGGCCGGCCATTTCCCAGGCGGTCAGCTGGGCGCCCTGGTTGCGCGGCCTGGTCTCGTCGACATAGACGTGGACCGGAATGCCGGCTTCCGTCGCCAGATAGATTGGCGCCGTGGCGGTGCCGTAGTCGACCGTCGCCAGCCAACCGGCATTGCAATGGGTGAGAATGTTGACCGCCTCGCCAGGCTTCTTTTTCGCCGCGATCTCCTTGATGATGGCAAGCCCGTTCTCGCCGATGGCGCGATTGAGCCCGACATCCTCGTCTGCGATCTCGGCGGCGCGCCGGTAGGCGGCCTCGGCGCGCTCTCCCGGCGCCAGCGGCTTCAGAAAACGCCGCATCTCGTCCAGCGCCCAGCGCAGGTTGATCGCCGTCGGTCGCGTTTTGTGCAGCGTCTCCCACGCCGCGTCGAGCGCTTCGTCCGAGGGATCGTCGGTCATCTGGATGGCGACGCCGTAGGCGGCGGTGACGCCGATCAGCGGCGCGCCGCGCACCCACATGTCGCGGATCGCGGTAGCGATGCTGGGAACGGTTCCGATCGTCTCGACGCGAAACTCATGCGGCAGCCAGCGCTGGTCGATGATCTCGACCGAGCGTTTGTCGTCGCTGAGCCAAATTGTACGATAGTGGCGTTCGCCGACTTTCAAAGGCTCTTCTCCTGTTCGACCAGCGCGGCCAAAGCGTTGACCTCGTCGATGCTGTGGATCTCACGCCGGTTCACGGCGATGTGGCGGCCGAAGCGCAGCGCCTTTGCTTCACATTTGGCGCGAAGGTCTGCGTCGGCAATGGTCTCGAAATCGGCATTGTGGGCGAGACCGAGGATACGCCGGTGCACCTCGATGCCGGCGAAGCCGAGCAGGTCGGTCCAGATGCCGGAGAGCATGTGGTCGAGCGCCTGTTCGGAACCGAGCAGGTCGCCCTGATCCTCGAACAGGCTCTTCTGGTAGAGGATGCCGGTGCGCTCGGTTCGCCACAAATGCGAAAACTCGGCGCGGAACACCGCCCAGCTCTCGGCCGTGACCTTAAGCAGGTAGGCGCGCATCGAATCCCGGCTACCTTTCTGCTCATGGCCCCGCTGCGAGAAGAAGGCCATCCAGAAATTGGCGAGCAGCATGCCGACGTCGAAGGCGATCGGGCCGTAGAAGGCGAATTCCGGATCGATCATCCGGGTCTCGGTGTCGGTCACCATGATCGAACCGGAATGCAGGTCGCCATGCAGCAGTGTTTCGGCATTGGCGGCGAAGAGGTGCTTCAGCCGCTGCGCCTCGACCTTGAGGTCGCGGTCGGCGCGCAATTCGGCCACCAGGCGGTCGAGCTGCGGGCTGGTGTGCCGGTTCATCTCGGCGTCGAAATAGGGATCGGAGAACACCAGGTTCTCGGTGATGTCGCAGAGCTCGACATTGTCGGCGAACAGCGCGAGATCGGCCTTGCGCTCTTTTGTCGGCATTGAGAGGTCCGAGCCGCGGAACAGCGTGCGGGCCATGAACAGGCCGATGTCGCGCGCAATGTTCGGCAGCTCGCGGCCGTCGATCAGCGCGCGACGCAGGATGATGTAGGGCGGCGCCAGATACTCCATGACAATTAGCGCCTGGTCCTCGTCGAAATAATAGATCGCCGGCACCGAGCCTTTCGCTCGGCGCTGTTGCCTCGTCAGCGCGTGATACTCGAAGAAAGAGCGCTTCAAAGGCAGCGGCCAGCTGTCGCCGACCAGGCGCACATAGGGCAGCGCCTGCTTGACCACCGCCGCGCCCTGGTCGCCCTCGACGATGAAAACGAGGTTCAGATTGCCGTCGCCGACCTCGCGTACTTTCCAGTGGCCGGCGTCCTTGCCAATGCGCTCGGTAAGCGCTGTGGTCTCGCCGAGGCGCTTCGGCAGCGTCTCCACCGACAATGCTTCGAACTTCCCGGTCATCCTCTCCCTCCTGCGCGTGGTGTCCCACGATAACGAAGCCACGGCGGCCGGGCCAAGCTAGGGAGCGCTCTGGCAATTGTCAATCGTGTTGACAATTGCCGAGTGAGCCCATAGCGTCATGGATCAGGGAGGAACGAATGGGCGCAGATGCCGTGTTCCGTGTGGACGGCCTGAGGAAATCCTTCGGCCAGAACGAGGTGCTTGGCGGCATCGCGCTGGATCTCTATGCGGGCGAGGTCACCGTGCTGATGGGCGCCAACGGCGCCGGCAAATCCACCCTGGTCAAGATCGTCAGCGGCGTCTACGCGCGCGGCGGCGGCACGATGCGGCTCGCCGGCCAGGCCTTCGATCCCGGCTCGCCGGCAGAAGCGATCCGCGCCGGTGTCGTCACCGTTCATCAGAACATCAATGACGGCGTTGTCGCAGATCTCGACGTCGCCACCAACCTGACGCTCGACCGGCTGAGCGGCAAGGGCGCATCGCTGCTGTTCAAGCCCGCCAATGTCCGCGTCGAAGCCAGGGCCGTCGCCGACCGCATGGGGCTTACGCTCGATCTTAAGGCACGCGTCGCGGACCTCTCACTCGCCGATCGTCAGATGGTCGCGATTGCCCGCGCCATGGCGCACCAGCCGAAAGTGCTGATCCTCGACGAGCCGACCTCCTCGCTGTCGAGCGCCGAGGCCGACCGGCTGTTTGCGCTGATCGACAGGCTGCGCGGGCAGGGTGTCGCGATCCTCTATATCTCGCATCGCATGTCCGACATCAGGCGCTTGGCAGACCGCATCGTCTCGATGCGTGACGGCGTCGTCTCCGGCGTGTTCGACCGGAAGCCGCTCGACTATGAGGGCGCGGTCAATGCCATGCTCGGCCGCAAGATCCTGCTCGACCGGGTCATTGCCAGAAGCTCGGCGCGCGCGGTCTTCATCGCCCAAGGCCTGCAGCTGGCGCCCGGCGCCAGACTGATCTCGATGACGCTCGGCGCTGGGGAGGTGGTGGCGATCACCGGCCTGGTCGGCGTCGGCAAGACGGCGCTCGCCGAAACTTTGTTCGGCGTGCGCAGGCCGCTCGCCGGCACCATGCATATGGACGGTAAGCCCTACGCACCGGGATCCGCGCGCGAGGCGATCGCTGCCGGCGTCTTCCTCGTGGCCAAGGACCGCGCGATGAGCGGCATCGTCGACGGCTTCAACATCGAACGCAACATCAGCCTGCCGTTTCTCAAGCGCATGTCCGGCTTCGGTGTCATGAAGAAGCGGTCAGAGCGGGCTGCCGCACGCCGCCAGATCGACGAGCTCGGCATCGTCTGCCGCTCCGAGAAGGACGAGCTTTCCGCGCTTTCGGGCGGCAACCAGCAGAAGGTGATGGTGGCGCGCTGGATGTCGCAGGCCTCGCGCCTGTTCATCCTCGACGAGCCGTTCCAGGGCGTCGATATCTCGGCTCGGCGCGACATCGCAACCAAGCTCAGGGCGAGCGCCGATGGCCGCGCCACACTGCTCTTCGTCACCGAGATCGACGAGGCCCTGGAGACCGCCGACCGCATCGTGGTGATGTCGGAGCACGCGATCGTCGGCGAGCACAGGAACGATGACATCGATCTCGATCGGCTGCTGGCTGAGGTGGCCGGCGGGCCGCTCACCAGCGCGGCGTGAGGTCGTATGGATGACGAGACTTGGAGTGCAGGCATGAGTTCCAGTTTGGCGGAGAGGGCAGCAGCGCGGGGGCGTTCGATAACATTGCGCGACTATGCGATCCGCTATGGTTTCATCATCCTGCTGGTCGGGCTGATCGCCTATTTCGCGATCGCCGCCGACGGCTTCGCCTCGCCGCAAAGCGCCGTCTTCATCTTCCAGTCGGTCGCCATCACCGGCGTGCTGGCACTCGGCGTCACCGCGACACTTGTCGTCGGCGGCTTCGATCTGTCGATCGGCTCGGTCGCCACCAGCGCCATGATGGCGGCTTCCTATGCCATGGTTGTGCTGGAGCAGAACGCCGTCGTCGCCGTCATCGCCTGCCTCGTGATCGGCGCGGTCGTCGGCCTCATCAACGGCTGGCTCATTGTCTACATGCGCGTGCCGGATCTGCTCGCGACGCTCGGCATGATGTTCCTGCTGCTCGGCCTGCAACGCATTCCGACCGAAGGCCGCTCGATCGCCACCGGCATGACGATGCCCGACGGCTCGGTCGCCAACGGCAAGTTCTCGGAAGCCTTCCTGGCGCTCGGCCGCCACCGCATCGACTTCTTCATTCCGAACCTGATCCCGGTCTCGGTGGTGGTGCTGGTCGTGCTCGCCGCGCTCATCTGGTTCTTCCTCGAATACACCCGCTTCGGCCGCATGATGTATGCCGTCGGCAGCAACGAACGCGCCGCCGAACTGGCCGGCGCGCCTGTCAAGGCATACAAGATCTGGGCCTATGTCATTTCGGGAGTTTTTGCCTCGATCGGCGGGATTTTGCTCGCTGCCCGGCTTGGACGCGGCGATATCGCCTCGGGTAATAATTTGCTGCTCGACGCAGTAGCGGCGGCGCTTATCGGCTACGCGGTGCTCGGCGCCGCCAAGCCGAACGCTTTCGGCACGGCCGTCGGCGCGGTGTTCGTCGGCGTCCTGCTGCAGGGCCTGACGATGATGAACGCCCCTTACTACACGCAGGATTTCGTCAAGGGCGCGGTTCTCGTCGTCGCCCTTGTCTTCACCTTCGCCCTTTCCGGCAGGGGCAAGAGATAGTTTCGACCGGGGCATTGAGAACAAAACGGAGGAAGACGAAGTGAGCATCACAAGGAGACTTTTAGGGAAGGCCGCACTCGGCCTCGCGGGCGCGGCGCTGCTCATGCAGGGCACAGCATTGGCGGCGGACCGTCCGGCGCCATTCGACAAGCCGGGCGTCAAGATCGCGCTGGTGCGCTATCTCTCCACCGGTGACTTCTTCCAGGCCTATCTCTCCGGCGTCGAGGCGCAGGCCAAGGCGCTCGGCGTCGATCTGCGCGTGCTGGACAGCCGCCAGGACGCAGCGCTCCAGGCCGACATGGTCGACCAGGCGATCGCGCTCGGCGTGCAGGGCATCATCATCCAGCACGGCCTGACGGAATCGATGAAGGACGCCGCCCAGCGCGCCGTCGACGCGGGCATCAAGGTCGTCGCCTTCGACGTCAATGTCGAGAACCCGAAGATCCCGCAGATCGAGCAGTCCGACCGCGATCTCGCGCGACTCGCGCTCGAACAGGCGGTCAAGGACAATGGCGACGCCTGGAAAGCCGGCTATGTCTATGTCGCCGGCATCGCCCCGCTGGACCGCCGCAACGAAACCTGGGTCGACGTGAAGAAGAAACATTCCGGCATCAGCGAGGTCGCCATGTTCGGCACGCTCGACAATCCGATCGCCAATTCCGTCGCCAACCAGGCGCGCTCGGTGCTGCAGGCGCATCCCGATATCAAGGTGATGTTCGCGCCTTACGACGAGTTCGCCAAGGGGGTGAAGATCGCCGTCGACGAAGCCGGCCTGAACAAGGGCATCAAGATCTACTCAGCCGACATATCGACGTCCGACATCGCCGCGATGCGCGAGCCGGACAGCGCCTGGGCCGCCACCGCCGCCACCAACCCGGCAGTCGTCGGCCAGGTCTCGGTGCGCGCGCTGGCGCAACTGCTCGCCGGCGAGGATCCCGGCCACAACGTCATCGTGCCGCCGACGCTGATCACCCAGAAGGAACTTATCGACAAGGACATCAAGAACATGGAAGACCTGTCGGCCAAGCTGCCGCAGTTCGCCCATGCCGATGTCGCCATGCCGGCCTGGATGCCGAACCCCAACGCCAAGTAGGCCACGCGCCTGAAGGCAAGAGCGGCTCTCGGGCCGCTCTTTTTATTCCCGGAGTCGCTCAGGTAGATCGGGCGGCACGCGCCAGCCCATGCGCCACCAGCCGGTCGATGACTTCCGGGTAGCTGATGCCGCTTGCCGCCATTGCCTTGGCGTACATGCTGATGTCGGTGAAGCCCGGAATGGTGTTGAGCTCGTTGATCAGGAACGTCATGTCCGGTCTCACGAAAAAGTCGACGCGCGCCATCGCGTCGCAACCCAGCGCGCGAAACGCCTTCGCCGCCGTCTCGCGGATCTCGCCTTCGATCGTCTCGGGCAGTTCGGCGGGCACCTTAAGTGCTGCTCCATCCTTATCGATATATTTGGCGTCATAGCTGTAGAAGCCGTGGCTTTCGGACGGCACGATCTCGCCGGGACGGGAGACGAAGAGGCCACCTTCCGTGTCCTCAAGCACGCTGCATTCGATCTCGCGGCCGCGGATGAATTCCTCCGCCAGCAGCTTGCCGTCGTGCCTGAAGCCTTCGGCGAGCGCTGCCTGATAGCCCGTTTCGTCGGAGACCTTGCTGACGCCGACGGAAGAGCCCTGGCGGGCCGGCTTGATGAAGACCGGGAGTCCGAGCGCCTGCTCGATCTCCGCGAAGCCAGGCGCGGCCTCGGGCAGGATGGTGCTGGACCGTGCCGTGGGCAGGCCGGCCGCCTTCAGTAACCGCTTGGCGATATCCTTGTCGAGCGCCGTGGCCGAACCGAGAATGCCGCAGCCGGCAAGCGGCACGCGCGCCACCTCCGCCAGTCCTTGCGCGGCGCCGTCCTCGCCATGGAGACCGTGCAGGACGGGAAACAGAATGTCGATCGCGGGCAACTCGTAAGGCGGCCCTTCGGCCGGAACGGCCAGCATTCGACCATGCCCGCCGGGCACCAGACAGACCTCCGCTCCGTTCGACGGTGTCGCCAGCGCGCCGTCCTCGAAGCGGCTGAGCAGCCATTGCCCTTCGCGGGTGACGAAGATCGGAACGGCATCGTACTTCCCCGGCTCCAGCGCGCCCATGACATTGTTCGCCGAAAGCACCGACACGTCGTGCTCGGCGGACCGCCCGCCAAAGAGCACGCCAATACGCAGTCTTTTTTCGGCCATCGACATCTCCACAATGCTCAAGGATCAGAAACCGACGGCGATGCCGCGCCGGGCAAAAAAGCGGTCGAAACTGGCGAGCGGTAGCGTGACGTCCGCCTGGCTCTGCCTGACGTGTCCCGAAGGGTTGTGGAAGCGGATTTCGCCTGGCGAGGCGGCCGTCACCAGTACCAGATGCCCGCCTTTCGACGGCGGCTCGCGCTCGGGCCAGCGGATGCCTGGATGAACCGAGGCGATGAAGTAGCGCCACTTGCAAAGCAGACCGGGCACCGTGGCCGCATCGACATTCGTCATCGTCTCGGCGAACAGGCCGAAACGTTCGCGCACGAACCGGACGAAGGGCTCGTAGATCAGCCCCTTGATCGTACCGTCGCCTTCATTGACGACATAGCCGCCATAGGCCGTGCAGGCGCGGGCGAGCTCAAGCGTCGGATGAATTTCGCCGCGCGCGGCAAGGATCATCTTCAGGCAGGCCATGCCGCAGACATTCACCGCCCAGCGTGCATAATCCTCAATCGTTTCGGCGCCGGAATTGCGCCACAGCGGGTCGCGGTGCAGAGCCGATGGTCCCTCCGCCAACAGCGGCAGAGTCATGCCGGGCGATTCCCACTGGCTGAAATAAGGCACTTCCCTGGTTTGCATAGCGGCTCCAGCTTTGTGTCCCGCAAGCGAGGGGCACGGCACCCCCTTAAAGCTGTTCGAGCAATAAGCAAAAGATTTGCGCGGATTTTGACCGGTTGGAGCAGTTTTCCAGCAGACGTGAAATGGGCTTCAGTCCTGACCTGGGTCGCGACACGGAGAGAGTGGTCCGTCGTTCTGGGAAAGCGACGGGCCGCTCAGGGAGATCTCCTTGTTTCTTCAGCGCAGCGCCGCGGCAATATTGCCGCCGTCCACCGTCGTCACGTCGGCCGTGGTGCGTTCGGCCAGTGCCTGATGCAGGAAGGCTTGCGCCACGTCGTCGGCCGTCACTTCCTGGCCGAGCAGATTGCCGGACATGTATTCCTTTTCCGAGACACCGCGCGCGCCCGAGCGGCTGGCAATCATGGCGTCGGTCAAAAGCCCGGACCGGATGCGGTCGGCGTTGACCGCGTTCGAGCGGATGCCGTAGGCGCCGTAGTCCAGGGCATACTGGCGCGACAAAAACAGCGTCGCCGCCTTGGGCAGGCCGTAGGCGCCGAATTTCGGCCCGGGATTGACCGCCTGCTTGGAGGTGTTGAACAGCAGCACGCCGCCCGTGCCCTGTTCGAGCATGATGCGCACCGCGTTCTGCGCCGCCGACTGGTGGGCGAAGAAGTTGAGCTCGAAGCTCCTGCGCAGCAGCGCGTCGTCGATTTCGCCGATCCGGCCTTCCCAGGCCGCGCCTGCATTCGAGACCAGGATGTCGACGCCGCCATAGACCGCGACCGCCTTGTCGAAGGCGGCGCGCACCTCGGCCGGGCTGGTGATGTCGGCGCCGACCCCGATCGAATTGTTACCCGCCGCCTTTGCCGCTTCCGCGGCCTTGGCCGGATCGAGATCGACGATGACCGCATGCGCACCGTTTGCGGCGAACAGCTTCGCCGTCGCGGCGCCGATCGCCCCGGCGCCGCCGGTGATCAACGCCACCTGGCCGGTCAGCGGCTTCGGCTTGTTCGAGGCGAGCTTGGCCTGCTCCAGCGACCAGTATTCGAGCGGGAAGAGGTCGGCCTTGGAGAGCGGCTGGAAGTTGCCGATGGCTTCCGCGCCGCGCACCGCCTCGATCCACATCTCGCCGACATCGGAGGCGATTTTCGCGTCCTTCAGCGTGCGGCCGTGGCCGAACATGCCGAGGCCCGGCACCAATGTCAGCCGCGGCATCGGGTCGAGCATGGTGCGCTTGACGTCATCCAGCGCGTCGTTGGTCTCGAAATAGGCGCGGTAGTCCTTGACGAAAGCCTCGACATGGCTGCGGACGGCGGCCTTGTAGTCGCCGAGCTTGTCGGCGTCGGGAGCCGGGACCGCCATCGGTCCGGTCTTGATGCGGATCGAAAGATCGGGCGTCGACACGCCGCGTCCGGCCAGCTCGGCGATCCTGGCCGAATTGATGAAATCGACGATCGCATCCGAGGTCCGGAAATCGCTGATCATGCGGTCGAAGCGGCCTTCGCCGCGCGCCACTGCGACAGCGCCGCGCAGCGTCGGCGCGATGTCGCTCGCCTTGGCGAGCTTTACCGGCAGCGCCGCCTTGGTCGCCTGCGGCTTGCCGTTCTTGGCGATATAGTCCTCGGCGATGGTCACATAGCGGATCATGCGGTCATAGGCCTGCTTGGCATCGTCGCCGAAGGTGAAGATGCCGTGCTTGTCGAGGATCAGGCCTTCGACGCTGGGGTCGGCGTCAAAAACGTCCGCCGCGACCTTGGCGAGCTCGAAGCCCGGTTTGATGTAGGGCACGTAGCCCATTTTGTCGCCGAACACCGTCTTCACCAGCGCCTTGCTGTTCTCCTGGTCGACGATGGCAAGGATCGCGGTTGAATGCGTATGGTCGACGAATTTAAGCGGCAGAAAGGCGTGCAGGAGTGTCTCGACCGATGGATTCGGCGAGGCGGGGTCGATGAGATTGGAACGCTGCAGCGCCACCATGTCCTCGTCGGAGAGCGTGTCCAGCGCGCGCGCCTTGAGCAGCGCGCCCATCTTCACCGCCGGCAAGCCTTGCGGCTCGATGACGGCCATGTCCCAGCCGCTGCCCTTGACGCAAAGCACGTCCCATTCGTCACCGACCAGATCGGTGGCCTTGGTCTTGCAGGAGGTATTGCCGCCGCCATGCAGCACCAGCCGCGGCTCTCCGCCGAGCAGGCGGGTCGTGTAGACGCGCAGCGCAAGGTCGCGGCGGACGCCCTGCTTGGCGTAGTCGGCAACCATCTTTTCCGCGTCGGCGTCGTTCCAAAGGTTCTTCATGTCGTTCCGTCCGATTCCGTATTTTGTCTGCTCATGAACAGGAAGCCGCGACGTCTTGATGACAGACGCGGCGAGGGTGATTTCCTACGAGGCCTTTTTGCTGACCGCGCCGGCGTGATCGAGAAGGCGCCCCGCCATATGCGCGTCGACCACCAGATGCGTGCAGAGTCCGCCGCCGATTGCGGCCAGCAGCGGCTCGAACTTGCTGTTCTCCTGCACCACCATCAGCCGCTTCCCGATGGCGCGCAGCGAGGCGAGCTCGGCGGAAATGACCCGCCGGTTGTAGCTGCAGTCGAGCGCCTCGCCGCTTGCATCGATGATCTGTCCGGCGATGACGCCGGCCGCGCCTTCCTTGCGGAGCGCGGCCATTTCGGCCGGCGTCAGCGCGCCGCATTTGACCAGATGGCTGTCGGCGTCCACGGCGCCGACGGAATAGAGCGCGACATCGCAGTCGCTGATGCCGGCAAGCTGGTCGCGGATCACCGGCTCGGCGCGCAGGCCCTCTGCCAATTCTTCCGTGGACAGCACCAGCGGCGCGTAAAAATTCAGACCCTTGGCGTTCAGCCGCCGCGCGATCTCCATCGTGCACTGATCGGGTCGATATGAATAGGGCGCGCCGAGGTTGCCGCAGAGCTGCACCACGGTGACGTCCTGCAGATCGGCATAGGACATGATGTCGGCGATGGTGTAGACCGTGCGGCCCCAGGCGACGCCGATGCGGTCGCCCTTCTTCACCAGTTCCAGGAAGACGCTCGCCGCCAGGACGGCGATGTCGGTCGACGGGTCGGCGACATAGGCGTTTTCCGGCGCTATCCAGACGGCGTCGAGCTTGAAGGCGTCCTCCAGCCTGCGCGCCATGACATCGTCGGTGAAAAGCTGCGTCGAGGTCGAGATGTTGACGATGCCGGTCTCGCGCGCCTTGCGAAGATACATGGCGACCGATGCGCGCGAAATCTTGAGCTGGTTCGCCACTTCGTCCTGGCGAAGGCCATGCGCATAGTAAAGCCAGGCGGCCTTGTGGATGAGCTGTTCTGCCGGTCGGATCGCCATGCCGCCTCCTCGGCTGACATTAGTCACGGCTCTCGACAAAAGTCAAATCCAGCCGGCTGGGTTATTCGTCCTCCGGTGCCGGCATGTTCGGGGCTGCCCTTCTACCGAGCACTCATGTCATAGCATTTCCCGGTCGTTCAGGGGGATGGCATGATCGCGGGCCTGCGGTTAGAAAGCTCGAAAAGACTTTTGGGGAGGATGGGATGGCCAATCCCTACGAACAGGATCTCGAACGGAACGCCGCCAACCACCAGCCGCTGACGCCGCTCACCTACCTTGAGCGGGCGGCCAAGACCTATCCCGACCATGTCGCCATTATCCACGGCAGCCAGCGCATCTCTTATCGCGATTTCTGGCGGCGGTCGCTGAAGCTCGCCTCGGCGCTGTCGAGGCATGGCATCGGCAAGGGGGATACGGTAACGGTGATGCTGTCGAACACGCCGCCGATGCTGGAGGCGCATTTCGGCGTGCCGATGGTGAAGGCGGTGCTGCATTCGCTGAACACCCGCCTCGATGCCGCGGTCATCGCCTTCCAGCTCGACCATGCCGACACCAAGGTGCTCATCGTCGACCGCGAGTTCTCGGGCGTGGTCAGGGCGGCGCTGGCATCGGCCAAGGCCAAGCCATTGGTCATCGACTATGACGACCCCGACTACGCCGCCGATGCGCCCTATCCGAAGGGCGAGCGGATCGGCTCGCTCGACTATGAGGACTTCGTCGCCGGCGGCGACGAGGCTTTTGCATGGTCGATGCCCGACGACGAATGGGACGCCATCTCGCTCAACTATACTTCCGGCACGACCGGCAATCCAAAGGGCGTCGTCTACCACCATCGCGGCGCCGCCCTGATGGCCTACACCAACACCATCCATGCGGGCATGGCCAAGCACGCCGTCTATCTCTGGACGCTGCCGATGTTCCACTGCAACGGCTGGTGCTTTCCCTGGACGCTCGCCGTGCAAGCCGGCACCCATGTCTGCCTGCGCTGGGTACGGGCAAAGCCGATCTATGACGCCATCGCCGACCACCGCGTTACCCATCTTTGCGGCGCGCCGATCGTCATGTCGGTGCTGATCAACGCGAAAGACGAGGATAAGCGCCAGTTCGCCCAGGCCGTCACCTTCAACACGGCCGCCGCGCCGCCGCCCGAGGCGGTGCTTTCCGGCATGGCCGATGCCGGCTTCGCCGTCACCCATCTCTACGGCCTGACCGAGACCTATGGGCCGGCCGTCGTCAACGAATGGCACAATGAGTGGGACGAGCTGGAGAAGGGCCCGAGGACGGCGAAGAAGGCGCGCCAGGGCGTGCGCTACGCTGCGCTGGAAGGGTTGATCGTGATGAACCCCGAGACGATGGTCGAGACGCCGGCCGACGGCCAGACCATCGGCGAGGTCATGTTCCGCGGCAACATCGTCATGAAGGGCTACCTGAAGAACCGCAAGGCCACCGACGAGGCCTTTGCCGGCGGCTGGTTCCACTCCGGCGATCTCGGTGTCATGCACCCGGACGGCTACATCCAGCTCAAGGACCGCTCCAAGGACATCATCATCTCGGGCGGCGAGAACATCTCGTCCATCGAGGTCGAGGACGCGCTCTACAAGCATCCGTCCGTCGCCTCTTGCGGAGTGGTTGCCCGCGCAGACGAGAAATGGGGCGAGGTGCCTGTCGCCTATGTCGAGCTGAAGCCCGGCAAGGTTGCGAGCGAGGCCGAGATCATCGAGCATTGCCGTGTGTTGCTCGCCCGCTTCAAAGTGCCGAAGGCGGTGGTGTTCGCCGAGATTCCGAAGACGTCTACGGGGAAGATCCAGAAGTTCAGGTTGAGGGAAATGGCGAAGGGCCTCTGAGTTCGTCATCCTAGGGTGGAGCAGTCGCGAAGCGACGTCGCGGAAACCCTAGGATCCATTCCGTGACCATGCGGCCATGTCCCAGCGGTTGAGAATAGCTGGCAGGTGGACGTCAGATGTATATTGGCGTAACCTATTGATACCGTTGTATTCTTTGACATAGGTCACGGAATGGATCCTCGGGTCTGCGCGCGTCGCTTCGCTCCTTGCTCCGCCCGTGGATGACGACGTCACAGGCGTCAATGGCTAGTCGTCAGTGTGACCCACGCCCACCCTCGCAACTGTCACCATCTGTCACCATTTTGTACGCGTATATCGATTCCGCATTGACTCCGGGCCGCTTTCGATTTACGAGTGACGAAAATTGAAATTCGTCACTCGTAAATCGAAAGCACCATGTCAGAACCCGCCAACATCGTGGCCGACCCCGCCAGACAGGAGAATGTGACGCGCATTCTCGACTGTGCCGAGCGCCTGTTCCGGCATTACGGCTACGGCAAGACCAACGTTGCCGACATTGCCCGCGATCTCGGCATGTCGCCGGCCAACATCTACCGCTTCTTCGCCTCCAAGGTCGAAATCCACCAGGCCGTCTGCGGCCGCATGCTCGGCGCCAGCTACGCAATGGCCTACGAGATTTCGCGCCTGCCGATCAGCGCGGAGGAGCGGCTGCGCCGTTACGTTCACGCCCAGTACAAGATGACGCTGGAAGTCATGCTCGACGACCAGAAGGTGCATGAGATGGTGATCGTCGCGCTCGAGCGCGACTGGGGCGTCATCGACAAGCATGTCGACCGCATCCACGACCTGCTCGCCGACGTTATCCGCGACGGCATAGAGGCCGGCGAGTTCAGGAAGCAGGACCCGGTGATCGCCTCGCGCTGTTTCGGCGCCTCCACCGTCATCCTATGCCATCCGCAGATGGTCGCCCAGTGCCTTGCCAAGACCAACCGGGCAATGCCGGACGACCTCATCGACTACGCAATCAGAGCCTTGAAATAGCCGCTGCCCCGCCGGGTGCCGGTCGACGTTTATCTCCAGTTCGGGAGTGCTAAGGTGTCTTTGTCCAGTTCCATCCTCCGCAGGCTGCCGGCCGCCGGCCTCCCAGTCGTCGGCGTCGTTGTCGCGGCGCTCGGGCTTACCGGCTGCAGCCAAGAGAAGAAAGCGGAAGCCCAGGAAGTCATCCGGCCGGTGAAGGTCGTCGAGATCGGCGAGGCCGAGACCACGCGCCAGCTCGACTATTCCGGTTCAGTGCGCGCCCGCACCGAGATGAATCTCGGCTTCCGCATCGCCGGCAAGGTCACCGAGCGTCTCGTCGACATCGGCCAGCATGTGAACGAGGGCGACGTGCTTGCCCGCGTCGACCCCTCCGACTACGAGCTGTCGGTGAAGAGCGCCGAGGCGAGCCTCGACGCCGCCGAGCGGCAGGTCGAGACCGTCGATCTCGCCAGGAAGCGCGCCGAGCAGCTCTATGCCAAGAACTTCGCGCCTAAGTCGCAGCTCGATCAGGCCGTTCTGAGCTATGATCAGGCCGTGGCGACGCGCGATGCCGCCCGTTCGACCCTGGCCCAGGCGCAGAACCAGGTCCATTACACCGATCTCAAGGCCAGCAAGGCCGGCATCGTCACCGCCATCTCGGCCGATATCGGTCAGGTGGTCGGCGCCGGCACGCCGGTCATGACGGTTGCCGTCGACGGCGAGAAGGAAGTGCTGATCGCGGTGCCGGAAATGGACATCGCCGGCTTCCGCCCGGGCAAGGAGGTCAAGGCGAGCTTCTGGTCCGACGAGGCGCTGACCCTTGACGGCAAGGTCCGCGAGGTGGCCGGCAGCGCCGACCCGCAGTCGCGCACCTTCGCGGTCCGGGTGTCGCTGCCCAACGATCCGCGGGTGCTGCTCGGCATGACCGCCAATGTCGCGGCGATCGTCGGCAGCAAGGCGCAGCTGGTGTCTATCCCGCTGACCGCGATGGCTGAGAAGGACGGCAAGCACATCGTCTGGACGGTCGACCGCGCGTTCGACACGGTGCATCCGCGCCCGATCAAGGTGGCGAACTTCACCGCCGATGGCGTTGCCGTTGCCGAAGGCCTGAAGCAGGGCGACGTGGTGGTGGCCGCCGGCACACAGTTCATGACCGACAATCTGAAAGTGAAGCCTTCCGGCGATGACGCCCAGCAGTCCGCCTCGGCGGAGGATGACGTCGCCGCCACCAGCAGCCTGCGCTAACCAGGCGAAAGAACGCCTTTCCCGACCTCGCTGCGCGAGCCGCGAGCCGGGCAGGGCATGGGTTCCGGGCGGCGAAATCGCCCGATCGACGAGACGCTGCATTGGTATCCCCCGCACCACGGCCGCGTCGAGCGCGATTGCGAGTCTCTCTCCGCTTGAGGTGCTCGCCGCCCGGAAGCCCACCGAGAACTCATGAGCCGCAAGGCATGCTGCCTTGCCGCCAATTGAACTGGACCTGCGCCATGACCACGGACAGCAGCACTGAAAAGCGTCCCTTCAATCTCTCGCGCTGGGCGATCGGGCATCCGAGCATCGCGCGCTTCCTGTTCGGCCTCATCATCCTGGCCGGCGCGCTCGGCCTGATGCGCATGGGCCAGAAGGAAGACCCGGACTTCACCTTCCGCGTCATGGTCGTGCAGGCAGTCTGGCCGGGCGCCTCGATCCAGGACATGGAAGACCAGGTCGTCAACAAGATCGAGCGCAAGCTGCAGGAGACGCCGCATCTCGACTTTGTCCGCTCCTACACCCGCGCCGGCAGCGCCATCATCACGCTCCAGGTAAAGGGCGACACCAACGCCGAGGAGGTGAAGGATGCCTTCTACCAGGTGCGCAAGAAGGTCGGCGATATCGCCAACGAACTGCCGCAGGGCCTGCTCGGCCCCTATTTCAACGACGAGTTCGGCGACACCTTCATCACGCTGCATTCGATCAGCGGCGACGGCTTCACCTATCCCGAGCTGAAGAAATTCGCCGTTCAGGCGCGCGACATGCTGCTGGCGACGCCGGGCGTCGAAAAGGCCGTCATCATTGGCGACCAGCCCGAGAAGATCTATATCGATGTGTCCTCCAAGGCGCTCGCCGAGCGCGGCCTGACGGTGCTTGACCTGCAGAATGCCGTGAAAGGGCAGAACGCCGTCGATCCGGCGGGCTCGGTCGATACCGGCCTGCGCTCGGTTCGCATCTCGGTCGAGGGCGACGTCACCAAGGCCGCCGATATCCGCGAGCTGAGGCTGCGCGCCGGCAATCAGGTGACGCGTCTTGGCGACATCGCCACGGTCTCTTCCGGCCTCAAGGACCCTTATGAGCGCAAGTACCGCTTCAACGGCCACGAAAGCGTCCAGGTCGGCGTCGTCATGGCCAAGGGCTTCAATGTCAGGGACGTCGGTAAGGATGTCGAGGCGACCTACAAGCGCTTCGAGGAAGGTCTGCCCTATGGCGTTGCGGTCGACCAGATCTCCGACCAGCCGGAGGTGGTCAAGGATGCCGTCAACGAATTCATGGAGGCGCTCGGCGAAGCGTTGCTGATCGTTCTCGTCGTCTCGTTCCTGTCGATCGGCTGGCGCTCCGGCCTGGTGATCGCGATCGCCATCCCGCTGGTTTTAGCCGCCACCTTCGCCATCATGTACGAGATCGGCATCGACCTGCAGCGCATCTCGCTCGGCGCGCTGATCATCGCGCTCGGTCTGCTGGTCGACGACGCCATGATCGTCGTCGAGATGATGGAGCGCAAGCTGGAGGAGGGGCTGGTCAAGATCGAGGCGGCGAGCTTCGCCTATTCCTCGACCGCCTTCCCGATGCTGACCGGCACGCTGATCACCACCGCCGGCTTCATCCCGGTCGGCTTCGCGGCCTCCACCGCGGGCGAATATGTGCGCACGCTGTTCTATGTCGTCGGCATCGCACTGGTCGTGTCGTGGTTCGTCGCGGTCTATTTCACGCCCTGGCTGGGCTACATGATCCTGAAGCAGCGCAAGCACGCCGGCACCCACCACGACGTCTTCGACACCGGCTTCTACCGGCGGCTGCGTGCGACGGTCACCTGGGCCGTGCGCCACCGCATCATCGTGCTGGCGATGACGCTGGTCACTTTCGGCACCAGCCTCTGGGCCTTCCAGTTCATCCCGCAGAACTTCTTCCCGCAGTCGTCACGTCCGGAAATCCTGGTCGATCTCTGGCTGCCGGAAGGTACATCGATCAAGGAGGTCGAGAACCAAGCCAAGGCTCTCGAAGCGAAGATGATGGACGACGAGGACAAGCGCTTCATCGCTACCTATATCGGCGAGGGCGCTCCGCGCTTCTTCCTGCCGCTCGACCAGCAGCTTCGCAATCCGAACTTTGCCCAGCTTCTGGTG